>JAYTIA010000236.1:0-5237 GCA_043732145.1 Saprospiraceae bacterium | reverse complement strand
AGACGATAATAAAAAAATATTTGGCTCTTTTAAAAAAATGTTGTAATTTCGCCACACATACAATTTTTTAAAAGAGAAAACCATGACAATAAAAAATTTTTTAGCTAGAAGAAAGTACCAAAACTTAAATTTAACGAATTTTACACACTTTACTATGGTTGACAAAAAAGCCGGAGGCACATCAATCCTCTCAGATTTAAAAGTCGAACTACAGAACAAAGTTTTAAACACCGATGAAACATCAGCTATTTACGGTGGCAAAAAATCTGAGTTTGATAATTTCAGTTTCAATGGTTGCGGAGGTATGATTCCTCAATAATAATTTTTTCCGGTACTCAATAAATAATTTTTTATAGTACAAAAGGGAACATGATAGCAATGCTATTTTGTTCCCTTTTGTGCGTGTTTAAAATCAAAAAAAAAGGGATTGCGTTGAAAAGCAACCACTACTTGAAAAAAATATACCGCAAAATAAATAAATATAAATTAAAACATAATAGCTCATACATATTTAGTTAAAAGTAAATATTTTTGGTTTAGTTTTCTCATAGTATGTTTGTTTTGTTCCTGCACCCAACCCTTAAGTCGGTGCAGGATTTTTTTATTTATACTACCAATTGATAGCATATCGTTCAATAGCTGATCGCTTGAAATCATATAACGATAATAAATCTTCATATACCGTATTCTAATAAAAAAATACCGTATCCTAATCGTTTGCTACATTACCTAATTTCAATGTTTTGAGTTTTTAATTTCGTACAAAACCGCCTTAAATTTGTACTAAGTTTTCTCATAGTATGTTACTTTGTTGAGTTCCTGCTTATCGTTTTTATGATAAGCAGGGATTTTTTTTTGTAGTATACAGATTGTAAGCTGCTATAGCAGCTTAATTTTTTTCGGAATTATTATCACAGTATTTATCAATGTTTTTTATTGTTCAAAAGTGTGCCAAATGCGTTTTGAAAAAATAAAAGCCAAAAAAATTGAAAAATTTTGATCCGTATATTATTCCATAACAAATATTTTTCCCACTCCGATAAAAATACAATTTCAATTTTTATCTTTATTTTTTATTACAAATTTTTTCTAAATTCAATTAAAATGAAAAAAACTTTACTCTTTTTTATTGTGCTTACTTTTATTACACTTTCTGCCTCTGCCCAACGGAAACTGATTTATTGCGGTACATTGATTGACGGTGTGAGTAAGTCAGTGAGAAACAATGTAACAATTATTGTTGAAAAAAATAAAATTGTACAAATCGCAGATAATATAATGCCGCCGCAATCGGGTGACGAAGTGATTGACCTATCAAAAAAAACTGTTATGCCGGGTTTGATTGATATGCACGTACATTTAGAAACTGAAACAAGTAAAGACGCACCTACTAAACGTATGAGTATGTCGGCGGCGGACATTGCTTTTGAAGCGGAAAAAAATGGCAGAACAAATTTGATGGCAGGTTTTACTACCGTTCGTGATTTGGGAGGTACCGGAGTTAATATTTCTCTGCGCAATGCCATCAATAAAGGTATTGTTGTCGGACCGCGCATTTTTACTTCGGGCAGAACAATTGCAACTACGGGCGGACACGGCGATCCGACAAATGGTTGGCGCGATGATATAAATTTTGCGCCACACGTTACTGACGGCGTTATTAACTCTCCGGACGAAGCACGTCAAGCAATTCGTCAACGTTATAAAGACGGGACCGATTGGATAAAAATTACTGCAACGGGTGGCGTACTTTCTATTGCAAAAAGCAATAAGGCTCCTCAATTTCAAAAAGATGAATTGGACGCGCTCATTGCAACAGCAAAGGATTATGGTTTTAAAGTTGCAGCGCACGCTCATGGGGCGGAAGGTATTAAACGCGCTTTACGTGCCGGTGTTACAACGATTGAACACGGTTCATTTCTCGATGACGAATGTATCGCACTTTTCAAAGAAAAAGGAGCATATTTGGTTCCGACAATTATTGCCGGAAAATCTGCTGCCGATTCTGCAAAAATACCGGGTTATTATCATCCATTGGTTGTTCCGAAAGCACTTGAAGTCGGCCCGCTCATTCAGAAATCTTTTGAACGCGCCTATAAAGCCGGTGTTAAAATTGCTTTCGGCACCGATGCCGGCGTTTATAAACACGGACTCAATGCCAAAGAATTTCAATACATGACTGAAGCCGGGATGCCGATTATGGAAGCTATTAAGTCTGCCACAATTGTAGCCGCCGAAGTTTTAGAGATGAAAGATCAACTCGGAAGCATCGAAGTCGGAAAATTAGCAGATATAATCGCTACCGAAGTCAATCCTCTCAATGATGTAACAACAATGATGAATGTGACTTTTGTGATGCGCGATGGCGTTGTATATAAAAAGTGAGGAAAATTGACGGCGTAGAAGAACTCATCGAATTGATTGCAATTGATCAGACAAACGGTTATAATATTTATGAAGTTCACCTATAAAAGACGTATTTATGTTAAAATAATTTTGAAGTCACTTCAGATTATTAAATAAAAATAAGTTTCAAAAAATTAGGTTTTCTCTCTAAAAGATTCTATTTTTGATTGACTTTAAACTTTCTTCTTTAATTTTTAAATAAACATCTTATTATGAGCGCAGAAAATCTTATTTACTTTTTACTTATTGGTGCCGTATCCGGTTGGCTTGCCGGTCAATTTTGGCAAGGTAGCGGTTTCGGATTACTTGGTAATATTATTGCCGGTGTTATTGGCAGTTTTGTGGGTGGTTCTCTCGGTCATGCCTTACATATCGGCGACGGTAGTTTGCTGTGGACTATTCTGCTTTCGGCTGCGGGTGCTTGGTTGGTACTATTTGTTGCCAGTTTGATTAAGCGCGTATAAAGAAATGATGAATGATGAATGATGAATGAGGGATTTTTTAATTCATCATTCATTATTCATCATTCATCATTTCCTTATACGCCAAGTTCTAATTGATTTTTAACCAACCTATAATAAATACCTTTAAAAGAAGTGAGTTCAATATGCGTTCCCATTTCAACAATTTCACCGCGCTCGAGCACTACAATCATATCCGCGTTGCGGACAGTACTTAAACGGTGTGCGACGACGACGACCGTTTTGCCTGAAAAAAATTCTTCCAAATTATTTAAAATTTGCTTTTCATTTGTCGAGTCGAGTGCATTCGTAGCTTCATCAAAAAAAATATAATCCGGATTTTTATAAACGGCACGGGCAATTAATAATCTTTGTTTTTGTCCCTGCGATAAACCGACGCCATCGGCTCCGATTTTTGTATTGTAGCTCAACGGCATCGATTCAACAAAAGATTGAATGTTAGCAACACGTACAGCTTGCAACAATTTCTTTTTGTCAACGCCGGTATCGCCGAGTGCGATATTATTGGCGATTGAATCGTGAAAAATAAAACCTTCTTGCATCACTACACCGCATTTATCCCGCCAAATACTCGGAACAATATTCGATAAATTGATTTCGCCTAAAATAATTCTTCCTTCGGTCGGCGCGTAAAAGTTCAGCAAAAGTTTCAATAAAGTTGTTTTACCGGAACCGCTTGAACCGACGACCGCCAAAGTTTTTCCCGCCGGTATTTTCAAATTAATGTTACGCAAAGCAAAGGGCGTATGTGCACCGCCGTATTGGAAAGATAAATTTTCGAGTTGTAAATCTTTGTTTTCTGGCAGGATAGCTAATTTATTGGCGCTGTCCGTATCTTCGTCATCCTTCTGATGAATTTCATTCAAACGTTCCAAAGCAATTTTTGCATCTTGTCCCATCTGAATAAGTTGTACGAATTGCTCCAAAGGCGAGTTGAGTTGTCCGATAATGTATTGCACTGAAAGCATTACACCGATAGACATTTCTCCTTTAGTCACGGCACTCGCGGCAATAAAAGTGACGATAATATTTTTTAATTCATTCAGAAACGAAGTACCGGCGTGTTGCCATTGTCTAAGCGCAAGGTAACTGATTGAGACGCGATACAATTTAGCTTGCGTGCGTTCCCATTCCCAACGTTTTTGTCGCTCGGCGTTGTGTAATTTTATTTCATTGACGCCGGAAATCAATTGTATGAGTGTTGATTGATTTTCAGACATTTTATCGAATCTTTTGTAATCAAGTTCTTTACGGCGTTTCAAAAATAAAATTATCCAACCCAAATATAAAAACGTAAAAAAAATATACACCCAAAAAATTGTTGCATTATAAATCAGCAAAACAATTCCGAAAACAATAAAATTAATCACCGCAAAACCGGATGAAAGAATACTTGAAGTCAAAAATTGCTCGATGCGTTGATTATCTGAAATACGTTGCAACAAATCGCCGGTTTGTTTTGAATCGAAAAAACGCGGCGGCAATTTCATCAGTTTAATGAGAAAATCGGAAATCAATGAAATATTTAAACGCATACCTAAATGCATCAAAATCCAACTGCGAATAAATTCGACGGAAGTAGCGGAGAGAAATAAAATTATCTGCCCGATTAAAATGAGTTTGATGAATGAAATATCTTTTGTGTTGATACCGATATCAACGACGGCTTGCGTGAGAAAAGGAAAAGCCAATTGCAACAAAGAACCCGCTAACAAACCGATCAAAATTTGCCACAGCAAAGGGCGATATTGATGCAAATAAGAAAACAAATGCCCGAAACCGGAACGGTTATTTTTCACACCTTCGCGTTCAAAAAAATTAGGCGTCGTTTCAAATAAAAGTATGACCCCTTGCTGTTGTCCGTCGCGCAAAGTACTCGCCCAACCGTCTAAAAAATCTTCTTTAGTTATTTTAAATTTACCGGAAGCAGGGTCGGCAACATAAACAAAATTTTTCTCTACTTCATATACTACAATAAAATGTTGTTGACGCCAATGTGCAACGAGTGGCAGTGGTAATCCTTTTTCCAATCTATTCCAATCTACTTTTGCAGCTAAAGTATTAAACCCAATTTTTTCTGCACCCGCCGCAATATCCATTAAAGACACGCCATCTTTTGCTAAATAAGTGAGGTCGCGCAAATATTCTAAAGAATAAAAACGTCCGTGATGCCGCGCAATCATACGCAAACACGTTGCGCCGCAATCCATGGCATCATGCTGTTTATAAAAAGGAAAAGACTTGGGCATATTTATTGGTCGTTATCCGCTACTCGTTTTTTGTTTTTTGTTATCTGTCCGTTTCGGATAACGAATAACGGATAACGATTAAAAATTTGATTCAGAGTGT
>JAYTIA010000235.1:0-5245 GCA_043732145.1 Saprospiraceae bacterium | reverse complement strand
ACTCATCAATAATAATATAAAACCGAATCACAAAAAGATTTATGATTTTTTGAAAAACGAGTATCTGCCGGTGGCACGTCCGACTTCCGGTATCAATGCCGTTCCGAACGGACGCGCTTACTACAATTTTTTAATTAAATATTGGACAACAACGGATTTATCTGCCGATCAAGTTTTCGACATCGGACAAAAAGAAGTGGCGCGTATCAGAGCGGAAATGGAAAAAGTAAAAACATCCGTCGGTTTCAAAGGCGATTTAAAATCATTTTTTAAATTTGTCAACACCGATAATAAATCGCTCATGCCGTTTACGCAGCCCGCACAAGTTTTGTCGCACTTCGACAGCATTTATAAAAAAATGCAACCGCAATTAGAAAAACTGTTCAATAAAAAACCAAAAACACGTTTTGAAATAAGAAGAACGGAAACTTTCAGAGAAGTATCTGCAAGTGCGGAATATATCCCCGGTAATTTAGAAGCGGATAGAGCCGGTATTTTTTATGTGCCGTTGCCGGATGTGAAAAACTACAATATTTTTCAAGACGAATCTTCATTTCTGCACGAAGCTATTCCCGGTCATCACTATCAAGGTATGTTGCAATCGGAAAATAAATCGCTGCCGAGTTTCCGGCGTTATCTGTGGTATGGTGCTTATGGTGAAGGTTGGGCGTTATATTGTGAAGGTTTGGGAAAAGATTTAGGTTTATATACCGATCCGTATCAATATTTCGGTAGACTCGGTGCTGAAATGCACCGCGCTATTCGTCTCGTTGTTGATGTCGGTTTACATGTAAAAAATTGGACACGCGAACAAGCTGTTCAATATGATTTAGACAATGAAGCAGAGAGTGTAGAAAATGTCACTGCCGAAATTGAACGCTATATGGCAATTCCGGGACAGGCATTAAGTTATAAAATCGGTGAGCAAAAAATTTTAGAGCTTAAACACAAAGCGCAAACAAAACTTGGAGATAAATTCAATATTCGCGCTTTTCACAACGGAGTTTTAAGCGATGGATGTGTGCCGTTAGAGATTTTAGAGAAAAAAATAATTCGGCGTTTTGAACTATAAATGTCCGATGTTTGTTTTTCTTAAAATTTAAACGTAGAAAAAAGTACAAAAAAAATGCTTGATTTTTCAAAATTGAAAAATCAAGCATTTTTTTTATAAATTTCTTGAAAAATTATTTTTGTTTTTCTACCTGCATGAAACTTAACTCAACTTCCGTACCGCGACCAAAAATTTTAACGATAACTTTCAATTTTTTCTTCTCATCGTTAATATCTTGAATTTCGCCAATGAAATCCGTGAAAGGACCGTCTGTAATTTTTACCGGTTCGCCCACCATAAACGGTTCTGCAATCACTTCACCCGCACTTTGCGTTTCATCAACAATACCAAGTAAACGTTTTGCTTCCGAAGTTTTCATCGGAATAGGATCGTTTTTGCCGAGAAAGTGAATGACGTTTTGCAAATTTGAAATTTGTTGAGATATATCACCTTTAAATTTACCGGGAGTGGCTTCTACTAAAATATAACCGGGCAAGATATTCCGCTCCATGATATGCTTCTTACCGTTGCGTATTTTATATACTTTTTCAGTTGGCACTACGACGTTTTGTACATAATCTGCCCAACCTTCAGCTTTTATTTCTTTATCAATGCGCTCTTTGATGGATTTCTCTTTTCCACTCACGACGCGCAGTGAATACCATCTTGTTTCTTCGGACATACAATATAATTGTTAATGGTTAATGGTTAATGGTTAATGGTTACTATGAAAATTTATTACCCATTTATCATTAACCATTAACCATTATTTAATTCCGTAAATAAGTTTCAAAAATTGATTGGCGGAAGTGTCCATCAAGAAAATGAGAACAGCCAAAAAAAGAGAACACAAAAGTACAACGCCTGTTGTAGATTGCAGATTTTGCCAAGTAGGCCAAGTCATTTTTGTACGAATTTCGTCGTAACTTTCATTGATGTACAATCTGATTGTATCCAGCATAAAAAAAACTTGAGGAAAAAGAATGAATGAAGCACGGGAAGCAGGGATCGAACCCGCAACCTACGGTTTTGGAGACCGCCACTCTACCAGTTGAGCTATTCCCGTATATTAAAAAAATTAAACAACTACCTTTGTAATCGTTTTAATTTTCTTACTGCAAATATAAACTAATTTGTGAGAATATCGTGCCGAATTAATTATTAAATAGAAAAAATCATCCGTTTATAAGCGAAAGATTAAAGCACACTTATCGTGTGCTTTAATCTTTTCACTTTCAAACACAAATATCGTTCTTAAAATAAATTTACGAAATAATTTCTGTCACCTGACCTGCACCAACTGTACGACCGCCTTCACGGATCGCAAAGCGTAAACCTTTTTCCATCGCAATTGTGCTGATAAGTTCAACCGATAATTCAACATTATCACCCGGCATTACCATTTCTACGTTGGCAGGTAGCATACAGTCACCTGTTACGTCAGTTGTACGGAAATAAAATTGCGGACGATATCCGTTAAAGAATGGCGTGTGACGACCACCCTCGTCTTTAGATAAAACGTAAACTTGACACTTGAATTTTCTGTGCGGTTTCACTGAACCCGGCGCACAAATAACCATACCGCGTTTGATAGCTTCTTTTTCGATACCGCGTAATAAAATACCGGCATTATCTCCTGCTTCACCGCGATCAAGTAATTTACGGAACATTTCAACACCTGTAACGGTAGAAACAAGAGGTTTTTCACCTTCTTTCGCCATACCGATAATTTCAACCGGATTGCCGACGTTGATTACCCCACGTTCGATACGACCTGTTGCAACTGTACCGCGACCTGTAATAGAGAATACATCTTCAACCGGCATCAAGAATGGTTTGTCAGTTACACGAATCGGTTCAAGGATTTCTTTATCGCAAGCAGCCATCAATTCTGTTACTTTAGTTGTCCAAGCCGGATCACCTTCAAGTGCTTTCAAAGCCGAGCCTTTAATAATAGCTATATTATCGCCGTCAAAATCATATTTGCTTAATAATTCGCGTACTTCCATTTCTACGAGTTCCAACATTTCTTCGTCATCAACAAGATCTACTTTGTTCATGAAAACAACGATGTTTGGAACACCTACTTGACGCGCCAACAAAATGTGTTCACGTGTTTGCGGCATCGGACCATCCGTAGCAGCAACAACAAGAATAGCTCCGTCCATTTGAGCAGCACCTGTTACCATGTTTTTTACATAGTCGGCGTGACCCGGACAATCAACGTGCGCGTAGTGACGATTTAGAGTTTCGTACTCAACGTGCGCTGTATTAATAGTGATACCGCGTTCTTTTTCTTCCGGCGCAGCATCAATTTTATCGTAATCAATTTTTTTGGCTAGACCATCTTTCGCTAATACTGAAGTAATAGCCGAAGTCAAAGTTGTCTTGCCGTGGTCAACGTGACCAATCGTTCCGATATTTAAATGTGGTTTCGACCTCAAAAAGGTTTCCTTAGCCATTGATATAAAATTTTAAAAGTTGTGTAAAAGTCAAATCTTTAAAAATAAAAAAAAATAAATTCGGTGAATTAGTAAATCTGCTTAATGAATTAACCAATTAACTTTTTAACGAAATCGAGCCGTAGAAGGGAGTCGAACCCTCGACCTCTTCCTTACCAAGGAAGTGCTCTACCACTGAGCTACCACGGCTTCTACAAAAATGTTACCCGTGATAAAGCAATAGTAAGGTAAAAGTACGGATTATTTGCAACAATCGAAATTTTTGCATTTTCACGCAGCACTTTTTTCAACACTCCTCAAAACACTTAACAAGTGAGCGGAAGACGAGGTTCGAACTCGCGACCTAAAGCTTGGAAGGCTATCGCTCTACCAACTGAGCTACTTCCGCTGAAAACAATGAACAATAAATAACAAATAATGAATAATGAACAAATAAAAAATTATTTATTATTCATTATTTATTTATAATTTTGTGGGAGCAGATGGATTCGAACCACCGAAGGTCTCCCAACAGATTTACAGTCTGTCCCATTTGGCCACTCTGGTATGCTCCCGCACTTTCTAAGAGCCGATAGAGGGACTCGAACCCCCGACCAGCTGATTACAAATCAGCTGCTCTACCAACTGAGCTACATCGGCTTGATGTTAAAAAGTTTTTACAAATTCTTAAAAGAACTATGCTTTTTTATATGCCGGCTATGATTTTTAAAAAAGCGTTGCAAAGGTAGTTTTTTTTTATGACTCTGCAAGTGTTTTATTAAAAAAAATCATTTTTTTTCTAATAAGGTTCTTTAACGCAAACGCCCGTTATGTGTTGCATAGCGGGCGTTGTTTTTAAATGTCCTTAAATTTTTTTAGCAAAATGTAAAATAATTTTAAGAAATGCTTTTTGAAGGCATTTTACAATTCATTTAATTTTACTTTCGACTCTAATCTTTTCTTTTTAAATTTAATAAGTTGGCGTTTCATAACAAACAGGGCTTTGTCGAAAGCGAGTTCAAAAGTCTTGCTTGTTTCGCGGATAAAAATCACACCGTTCGGAATTAAAATTTTGATTTCCGCAATCTTGTCTTTAATCTGCCCCGAATTTTCCATCTTCAACATGACACGTGCTTCGACGATTTTATCGAAATAATGGTCAAGTTTCGCTAATTTTTCTTCTATGGCTGCTAGTAATTTAGCATCGGCAGAAAAATGAACGGCTTCAAGTTGTACTCTCATCTTTAAAAAGTTTAAAAAATTAAGAATGTGGTTTTGAGTAAGAACGTTTTCTTATTCATAGTATGCGAGATGTACAGTTTATTAACACGAAAGTGACGAAAAGCTAAATTAAGTGTCTCTATAAAATTGTCTTTTGATTCGTCTTTAATTCACGGCACTAAATTAAGTGTTTTTTTTCATTCACAAAATATTAAATTAATTATTTCTTAAAAAAAATGAATTTTAACTAAACTATAACTTTTAAGTAGTAAACAAAAAATAAATCAAAGCAACCGCCGCCACTGTCATAAGCACTAAAGTAATAGACCCGAGAATGTTTGAGAGCCTTGAGTTAGTATTTTTTTTCATGATTTCTTTGTTGTTACCGATGTGCAAGATGATGGCAATTAAAACCGGCGCGGTAAGTCCGTAAGAAATGGCGGTATATAATAAGGCTTTAATCGGACTAATGCCCAAAAAATCGAGCGACAAACCGACCAAAAGTGAAATGATGATAGAAGTATAAAACGCG
>JAYTIA010000234.1:0-1928 GCA_043732145.1 Saprospiraceae bacterium | reverse complement strand
TGTCTAATTAATTAACAAATTTATCTAACTATCTAAATTATCTCACAATAGGGACAGAAAACAATTTGCCGGACTTAACGACGCTAAAGACGAAATACAAATTAAATCGGATTTTCTGCATCAAGGTATAATTATAAGTTCGAGTTCAAAATACAGCTACCATTTGTGGTTTTCTACCACGCCGGTAATCAAAAAATACCTCAACAAAAAGGAGGTAGGCTTTGGAACGGTTGCAGTTTGGAAAAATGAAGGTGTTTTTATTAATTGGGAAAAGAAGTAAATAAATAAATTTTCATCACCGGCGCGTTGAAGTACACGCGCCTAAATTCAAAAAAAATGAGAAGTAAAAGTTTTAGCATTTTAGGGTTTAGAATTATCGAAAATAGTCCTTACGGCGGCGCGTTTACTTGGGGTGCGCCTGAATTAAGAGAAGTAGATCCGAATTTCGAGGACTTCTACCATATTTTAGACTACGAAAATATGGTAGTGCATGAAAAAAACGGCAACAATGGAGAATATTTTATCTCAGAAAGACTAAAAGGATTTGTAATAAAATACAGTCGCCTTATTGCGGGTGAAATTCAAAAAATGGCGGATGAGAAAGGCATTCAGTATTTTAAATACAGGGTTATTAGCGCGTCTCAATGCGCGGAAATTTTACAATCAGAAAAAATTACCGACAGCGAATTTTACGAAAAAGTTGTAAAATTTTATATGCAAACTTATTTTACAACAAATAGAGGCGTTGAAGACGAAAAAATATTAAGAAAAAGCATTTTTTGAGATTATACTTTCGTCGCGGATGCAGCGATTTGCGCCCGCTTTTTTCACCTTTAAAAATCTATAAAATGGAAAGTAAAGAGTACGTGCAAGCAACAATCGAAAATATTAAGGCATTAGCACAAGCACAAGCAGATGCAATAGTATTATCCGGAAAATTGCGTGCGCTTACAAACGTCGTTGATGAAAATTTACGATTTATAAGCGACAAACAAAAAAAGCAGATTATAAAAGAATTAGGTATAGTTTACGATGCAACCGCATCACTCGACTACAATATTTTGTACAATTATTTCATCACAGTTTCAAAAACATAAAAATATGTGGATTTTCTTTTTCGTAGGAATAAAAATGGCTCTCAATTGGGCAAAAACGCCTGATAAGCCAAAAAAATAATTTCAATCACAATTAAACCATTTCAAAAATGGAAAATTTTATTTTAGTTAAAACTGACAAAAAATACTTTTCAGAATTGTCTATGCTACAAAATGCCGGATATACAAGAGATAAAGAAAATTGGAATGAATACCACAAGGGCGGAAAAAAATACAAGTTCGTTGAATGGACTTGTATCTTTCCGCCGCTCTATTCAGTAACGATACAAGAAATTGATTAGTACTTGGTTAAATTTGATTTTGATTTAGATTGTTTTCTTTCTTAGCCGTTCAGCTTGATAGTTGAGCGGCTTTTTTTATGCGCCTACCTCAAAACATCAATTTTGTGACATCAAAAAAAAGTATCACCCGCCGAGCAATTGAGACCGAAAAACAAATATCTTTTCAAAACCTATTAAAAAACAACAACTTAAAACATTCCTAAAAACGTAAATCCGTGACATGGTAATTTAAAATGCTTTTTGGGCATAAAAAAAGCGTGATTTTCACCACGCTTCGACAATTTTTCAATCCCAATCGAAAATATCACTACTCTTCTTCATCATCTTCATCATTTGCCCTTAAATCAATTCCGATAGTGTTAGCGTACAGCTTGTATTTTTCGTACGCTTCACGTCTTTCGTCGTCGTTCATTTCTTTTAGCATTTGTTCGTTTGTGTTAATCACGATTTGCCTTTCAATCGGTTTTCCCTCAATTCGGTTTAATATCTCTGTATAGGCGCGTGTATCTCCCTGCGCTGCGCGTTTTATTTG
>JAYTIA010000233.1:0-1928 GCA_043732145.1 Saprospiraceae bacterium | reverse complement strand
AAAATCGAAAATGTTTTTTATTTCCGGATTAATGTGCATCGTCGGTAGTGGGCGCGGTTCACGGCTCAATTGCAATTGCACTTGCGCTAAATGATTGGAATAGATATGCAGGTCGCCGAAAGTATGCACAAACTCGCCATATTTTAAATCACAAACTTGCGCTATCATCATAGTCAATAAAGCATAAGAAGCAATATTAAAAGGCACACCCAAAAAACTATCTGCCGAGCGTTGATACAATTGACAAGATAATTTCCCGTTGGCGACATAAAACTGAAATAAACAATGACAAGGAGCTAATGCCATTTTATCAATTTCGGAAACGTTCCAAGCGGAAACAATTAAGCGGCGCGAATCCGGATTGCGTTTTATTTCGTTGATGAGCCAAGTAATCTGATCCACTACTTTTCCGTCTACACCCGCCCAACTGCGCCATTGTTTACCGTAAACGGGACCTAAATCGCCGTCAGCGTTTGCCCATTCATTCCAAATAGACACGCCGTGTTCGTTGAGATATTTTATGTTCGTATCGCCATTCAAAAACCAAAGTAATTCATAAACTATTGATTTAAGGTGCAATTTTTTTGTCGTAACGAGGGGAAAGCCCGCGTTCAAATCGAAACGCATCTGATAACCGAAAGTGCTGATAGTGCCGGTGCCGGTACGATCGGATTTATTTATGCCGATAGTGAGAACGTGATTTAATAAGTCGTGATAAGCCTGCATTTTTTTAGTCGGTTAGTCGGTTGGTCGGTTAGTCAAAATAATAAACTAACCGACTAAATTATTTATATTGTACTGAATAATATTTTTGATAAGCACCCGAGGTCACGTGTTCTACCCAATCGCGGTTTTTCAAATACCATTGAATCGTTTCTCTAAAACCTTCTTCAAATTTTATACTTGGTTCCCAATTCAGTTCGCGACGCAGTTTAGAAGCATCAATCGCATAACGGCGGTCGTGCCCGGGCCTGTCTTTTACAAAAGTAATAAGTTGTTGTGATGTCCCTTGCGGTTGTTTCAATTCATCGTCCATGATGTCACACAATTTTTTTACGAGGTCAATATTTTTCCACTCGTTATTGCCACCGATATTATACGTTTCGCCCGTGATGCCGGTATGAAAAATCGTATCTATTGCCGAGGCATGATCTTTTACCCAAAGCCAATCGCGGGTATATTTGCCGTCGCCGTAAATTGGCAGAGCTTTTTTATTTAAAATATTATTTATGATGAGCGGGATTAATTTTTCCGGAAAATGATTCGGTCCGTAATTATTAGAGCAGTTTGACAACACCACTGGCAGGTGATAAGTGTGAAAATAAGCACGCACTAAATGATCGCTGCTCGCTTTCGATGCCGAATACGGTGAACGCGGATCGTAAGAAGATTCTTCCGTAAAAAAACCGGTTTCACCGAGACTGCCGTAAACTTCATCCGTTGAAACGTGATAAAAACGGTGTTCGATGCCGTCGTCGTGTTTCCATATGTTTTTTGCGGCGTTGAGCAGCGTTACAGTGCCGACGATATTTGTTTTTATAAATGACATCGGGTCGGTGATAGAACGATCCACATGACTTTCGGCGGCTAAATGAATGACACCGTGAATGGTATTTTCTTCAAAAAAAGCATTGATAAAGTTTTCGTCCGTAATATCCGCTTTGAGGAAAGTGTAATTCGGCGCGTTTTCAACATCGCGCAAATTTTCTAAATTTCCGGCATACGTCAAAGCATCGAGGTTAACGATTCGATATTGCGGATATTTGTTCACAAACAAACGCACGACGTGCGAACCGATAAATCCGGCTCCGCCGGTAATGACTATTACTTTTCCCGGTGATGTCATAATAATTTTCTTTGTACTTTATTTCGTGATGCTTTGAAATTTTTTTTACGCGGCAAAAATACGAACACAAAATTTACAAACA
>JAYTIA010000232.1:0-1929 GCA_043732145.1 Saprospiraceae bacterium | reverse complement strand
GTATAACCCAAAACATTTAAAAGTTTTGGTGTTAGTGGTGATTGTCCGATTGTCCAATCGTCATACCATAAACCGACTGCTGCTAATGCTATACCTGAAACAGCTTGCAACTCAATGCGCGTCACATCATCTTCCAAACGGCGACCGTTCGGGAAACCATCCATGTTCGGAATAAATTGCATATTGTTGTTGGCATTGTAAGTCGGATCCGTTAAACCCAAAACTGCTGCTTGAACGATACCGAGTGAACTGAATTTTGCATCAGTGCGTTGTGTCACCGGCACTGCCATATTCAAACGCAACATATCGCCGAAAGTCGGAAGAAAATTATTAATAAACGGTTTGCCCGCTGTGAACGGATTACCCGGTGTTTTGCCTGTCGCTAATTGATAAGGTGCGAGATTCGGTACACCGGTATAAAATATCGGCAATAAATCCACAGAGCGCGGTTGATTAGGACGCAATAAATATTTACCGAAAATTGCAGTGTCTAGAGCTGAACCTTTCGTTGCAGGATGACCGTAAATTACATAAAGACCTTGTTTTGAATTACCGAAATCTACGTTACCCAAAACTGTTGCAGCAGCGCGTTGTGTGCGCAATTTTGCAAAAGCCGGCACAGCGCCACCGAATTGCGCATCATCCATATACAAACCGAGTTCCGGATTCGTGAAGTATTTATCCATGTTGGGATCTTCATTATACGGCGTTAAAACATTCCATCTGTCTTTACTGCCAATCGGAATAACTGCTTCGTTTGTTAACGGCATACCTATACGCGATACTTGCACCCAATTACCGGCACCTGTTTCCGCGCCTGTTGTTGTACTGATTGTGCGCGTTTGTGGGCGACTTGCAGATGCCCAGACACCGATAACATAATCAGCGTCTAAGATGTTCGCCGCTTTCGTTATGTCTTTACCTGCTTTTTGTAAACCGGCAATCGGAATTTTTAAAGCTATTGAATGTATGTTATAACCCGCCAAACCATCTTTCGGACCGGCACCGGCGCGTGTTTGACCTAAATCGAAAATACCGCCTAAGTCAACAAAAAATGGATCTTCTGCCGGACCGCAATAAATTTTTTCGCCGCTTGAAACTGTTGTAATCGCATCTGTAATAAGTTGGTCGTAAGTTTTACCCAAACCAATACCGGCAGTTTCAATCGAGCGCGGTCCGATATTCGGCGGCGGAACAGTACCTGCCGTTACAATCGTTGTGAAAGCCCCACCTTTAATGCTTTTTTCACATTTGTAAGTCGTTTTCAAATTCTGTTTGTTCAACCGAATATTGAAAAACGTTGTGCTGTCTTCATTTACTTTCGTAAACGTGAAACGATAAGTAATGTCATCACCTGCGGTGGAAGCATCATTTTTAATATGCACTTCGTAGCGAATGTTTTCGCCGAAAGATGCATAATTTGGTCCGCCGGCAGGCAATTGCAATGGAATATAATTGGCAATAATTGTTACGGTTGTCGTGTCGTCGGGACTGCGAAAAGCGTACAAATCCGTGTTATCTGCCAAAGGATCATTCGCAATCAACGGTGCTTCGCGGTGACTCGATGCTTCCAAATAATTGTCATTTACCTTGAAAAGGCAAATCGCTGTTACTATCATCAAAACCACGCAGGTTTTAATGATCAAGAGTAAGTTGTTTCTCCTCATCTGAAATTTAAATTAAACAGGTTTATAAAATAATGTACTAAAGGGTGAATTGGTAAATACGCATCTTTATAAACACAGGTTTCAAGGTATCCTAATCCTTTTACCGGCGATATTTTGACATACGAAGAATGATGGTATATGGTTTTGTGAGAAATAAAATATTTTTGTAGAAGAAAATAAAACGTAACTAAATAGATTATCGTAAGCATGACTCCGGAGGAGTCCAATGTTTATAGAAATATAAATTTACGAAATTTCGACT
>JAYTIA010000231.1:0-1929 GCA_043732145.1 Saprospiraceae bacterium | reverse complement strand
CGAAAATTTTGTCGAATACGGAAAATTATTTTGCAAAACACGAAGCGGTAATGCACGAAAGTTCAAAAATAACGGCGCAACATTTAATTCATACTGCGCACATCAATAAACATTTTTTGGAAGGTAGTTTTACGGAAGGCTTAAAACGGATTCCGCTCATCGAAAAATTTATTTCCGAACATTCAAGTATGCTTGATGAGCACCGTATCTTGGTTTTTTATTACAAAATGGCTTGCTTGTATTTTGGTGTCAGCAATTACGATAAATGTATTCTTTATCTCAATAAAATTATCAACGCAAAAACGAATAATTTGCGCACCGATATTCAATGCTTTTCGCGCATTTTACATTTGGTGGCGCATTACGAAAAAGGACATCACGCACTTTTAGAATATTATACCAAATCTGTTTATCGTTTTTTGTTGAAACACCGCGACATGAGTATCGTGGTGCAAGAAATTCTACGTTTTCTGCGCAAAGCTTTATTCGTCAATCAGAAAGAGTTGAAAGATGTGTTTGTTGAGTTAAAAAACCGATTGGAAGTTTTAGCAGAAAACCCTTATGAGCGGCGATCGTTTATTTATTTCGATATTATTGCCTGGTTAGAATCTAAAACAACCGGAAAAAGTATTGAAGTCATCAGCAAGAAAAAATTTCTCGGACGCGAATTGCGCGGAATCAGAATAGCGAGCATAAAATAAATGGATAATGGATTTTAGACGATAGACGATAGACGATAGACAACATCAACCTTGAAATTGTCTTTCGTCTATCGTCTTATCGTCCATCGTCTATTTAAAAATGAAACCCTACTACCAATTTTATCGCTAACGGTGTTCCCGCCGTAAAATGTAATTCATCCACAGGAGCGGATTCAGTTTTTAAGCGACTGTTTGTATCAAATTGTGCTTCATTCCAGTTGACGTTGAATAAATTTTCGACATTAATGCCGATGCGGAATTTATTGGTTTTGTAATAACAATTCGCATCGTTAATAAAATAACCATTCGCTACGATAGAATAATCATCGTTAGCAGAACGCGAACTTATATAACGATAACGGAAAGCACCTTCCCAGTGAGTTGAGCGATAGGATAAACCACCCGTTGATGTCATCGGTGGTGCCAATCCAATATAATAATGACTGTCTAAAACTTTTCCGAAAGGTGTTTCTACAAATCTGCCGTGTGATAGATTCAAATCGGCATCAAAAAATAATTTTTCTGTCAGTTGCGCACGCGCACTCACATCTATTCCGACGCGACGCGATGCACCATTGTCACTTGTTGTACCGTCATCTCCGTTGAAAACCAATTCATTATCCAAAGTCAATCCCCAAAAAGCGGCGGATAATAAAACATTTTTTACCGGAGACCATTGTGCACCAATTTCTCCACCCCAAGCACTCGGTAAAGTGTGAGACAAGTTATCTTGCACAACAGCACGCGCATCGTTGGAGTGAAATCCTCGACCGGTATTAAAAAACATTTTTAAATTGTCGGTAGCCGTGTAAGTCAAATTGAGTTTCGGTGCGAATTGCGTTTTATAGTTTGTACCTGTATAATTTTTATAAGTTGAGTCGGACGGAACGAGATCGCGATCGTTGAAACTTAAATAATTAAATCGCACACCAATATCATAATGCAAACGCGGTGACAACGCGCCTTCTTTTTTTACATAAACGAACGTATTATTTTCATCAATTAAAGAATGTGCAATTGTATTTATAAATTCCCGACGCTCTACATGATTATTTAAGTTTTCAATATTATCGTTGCGCGTACCCGCACCGATAACCCATTTTTCACGTGCAGATTGTGCTATTGTGTATTTCAAATTCGCACCGAATATTGTTCTGTTATCTCTTTGATTTATTTCATCGCCGTGAATTGAATCATCTCTGAAAAAAGTAAAATCTGAATACAAACT
>JAYTIA010000230.1:0-5276 GCA_043732145.1 Saprospiraceae bacterium | reverse complement strand
GCGCGGCAAAACTAAACCGTTTTTCGGAGCGTGTAATAACAGAATGTACAACAGCACTACCCAATAATAAAACTTGTCTGCCCGCTTCAATACGCTCCGAAAATTCACTAGTGACTACATAATTATGAAATTCATACCGCTGCGGATATTTGACGAAAATCGAACTCGCCGCATAGTGCATACCTACCCGCGTCAAAGAAACACTTGCCGGCAACACATTTTTTTCATAAACCCCACTGCCTGTACCAAATATTTCTAAATTACTAGGAGCCATTGACAGTCTGTAAATAAACTCTTCTTCTAAATCAATATCAGCCACTTGTCGCGCATAATGGATGGCACGACAAGCATATTGTAATATCTGCGTGGTTTCTAAACCGGAAATTTCATCAAAAAACCAACCGCAACTTGTGAACATCAAGAGTGCATTGCGTTGCATTTCTAAAATTCGTAACAGATGTATTTGTTCGCGTTTAGAAAGTTCTCGGCGTGCATATTTTTCGAAAAAATTTTCAACATTTTCATTGTCCCTGTCAAGAATCACATTAATAAATCCGTTTCGAGTTGCCCAAATATCATCGCAATATTTGCCGGCTTGTTCTTCATAAATTGTAATGAGTTGGTCGCGCAACCAATTGAGCGAAAAACGCAAAGGTGCACGCCATTCTTGATTCCAACCTGCATGACCGCCATTACAGCCGCAATTGTTGCGCCAACGCTCAATACCATGCACACACGACCACGAAGAATTATCATGAATTTGCAATTCGTATTGTGGCGGAAATTTTTCTAAAAACTCGCCGTAATTGGTGAGTGCTACATTATTTTTTTCTTCAATGAAGTTTAAACAATCTGCTAAAGCCATCTCACCTTTTTTATGGTGGTGTCCATAACTTTCACCGTCAGTAGCAATATGTGCCAACTGAGGTTCATCATTGTTGTCAAATTTTTTAATGAATCGATTGGCAAAATCTTTGCCGCTGTTCAATAAACCCTCAAACGCAACACCTTGAGCGATTGTACCGTCATAAATAAAAACAGCGATGGATTTTCCGGAAGGAAGTTTCACTTGGTATGCGCGACGCGTATCTATCGAATTCGTGTTTACATGCGTCCAATCATGACTGTTAAAATGCTTAATAGCTTTTGCTTGGCGTGGTGCAAGAATAGTATATTTAATCTCATGTTCTGCCAAAACTTCCAAAGTTTCTAAATTAACAGCCGTTTCTGCCAACCACATACCCTCCGGATAGCGGTGAAAGCGGTGCTGAAAATCTTTTATACCCCAAATAACCTGCGTTTCTTTATCTTCTTTATTTGCTAAAGGCATAATAAGGTGGTTATACACCTGTGCCACAGCAGAACCGTGTCCGGAAAATCTTTTTATACTATCTCTATCCGCTTGTTGAATAAGTTCATACGTTTCCGGATCTTTAATTTCTATCCACGACAATAAAGTAGGTCCGTAATTGAAACTGATTCGAGAATAGTTGTTGACGATATTTATAATTTTTGAATCCTTATCCAGAATGCGTGCCGAAGTATTCGTAGCGTAACATTCAAAATTGATTCGATCATTCCAATCATGAAAAGGTTGGGCAGATTCTTGCAACTCAACACTTTCCAACCAAGCATTTTCTCGCGGCGGTTGATAAAAATGACCGTGAATACAGACGTATTTATTGTTCATAAAAAATTTTTTAGCTGTAAGCGATCAGCAATCTGATGTTAAATAATTGCTAAATGATGGCTGATGGATGATGGCTTATAACTTATAACTTATAACTTATAACTTAAAGCTGACATCTTAAAAACTACAAAGATACATTCAAAGTTCAATTGGGAACAAACTCTATGTCATCATTTGTTAGAAAATCATAAAATTGCGTTAAACTTAATTTTAACGAACCGCGTTTTGTATGTGTCATTCGTTTTATTCGTATATTTGGGCGAGAAAAATTAAATAATGATTAATGGTTAGTTGTCAATGATTTTTTTATTGTTGACCTTAATCATTGATAATTAACCGGTATTATAATCATGCGTCAATATCTTTTATTTCTTTTATCCGGCATCATCATTTGTGCATTTGGCACTAAAATGACCGCACAACAAATTACGCCACCATCGGCGAAAGATAATAGTGCAGTTCAATTCAGCGGAGTCATCGTAACGGAAGAAGCCGGCAGAATGGTTCCTGTTCCTTACGCCGGTATTTACATTGCAAAAAGAAAAGTAGGTACAACTGCAAACTATCAAGGTTTTTTTAGTATTGTGGCGGAAAAGGGTGAAAAAGTAACCTTTTCGGCATTGGGTTTTCATAAAAAGAATTTTAAAGTTCCCGATTCTTTGCGCGATGATCGCTATTCGATGGTGCAAATACTCAGTAGAGATACAATTTTATTGGATGAAGCCGTAATTTTTCCATGGCCTAATCGCGATCATTTGAAATCTGAATTTTTGGCGATGAACGTGACCAATGAATTGGAAAAACGCGCCATGCAGAATTTGGCGAAAGAGGCCATGGAAAAAGTGCGCGAGGTAACACCGCATGACGGGAGAGAAACCGGCTCGATGTATTTGCGTCAACAAGCGAGTAATTATTACTACTACGGTCAAGCACCGCCAATGAATATTTTCAATCCGTTAGCTTGGGGTAAATTTTTCCAAGCATGGAAAAACGGCGACTTCAAGAAAAAGAAAGCAGTTTCAGACGACGATAATTATCAACCACCAATTCCGGTTGATAATAATTAGTGTTTAATGTAAAGTTTTTTGAGAATCGAATCTCTAATCAACCCAATCAAATGAATAAATTTATAAATCCCCTTGACCCTGACAATGAGTGTATAAAGATCATGCTCGAAAATTGGATTAGAAAAAATTTATTTTTGAACGATACTTCCAGCGTATTTGTTCATGAGCAAGCCTGTAGCGAACCGTCATGTTTGTTCGCCGAAACTATCATCTCCGTTGAACAAGAAGAAGTCGCCAAAACTTTTATTATTGCCAAGCCTTTAACTTTTGTGCGTGAACGCGATATACGAACTATGCGAGAGATAACTAACAAACATCAGTCTAGACACAGCCATTAAAGATTACAGGTTATGAATTATAGGTTATGAATTTTATTTAAAAACTAAATGAGAGTAAGTGCTGTTTAACATTCGGTAATTAGGCAAAAAAACAAACAATAACCAATACCTATGATTATTCATTGGTTTCGACGCGATTTGCGTTTGATTGATAATGCGGCTTTTTATCACGCACTAAAATCCGGTGAGCCGGTACTTCCGATTTTTATTTTTGATAAAAACATTCTCGATAAATTAGAAGAACGCGATGACAGTCGTGTTACTTTTTTGCACGAAACAGTGACAGTTTTACAAAAAGAATTGCAAGCATTCGGTTCAACACTTCAGGTATTTTACGGAAAACCTGATGAAGTTTGGCGTGAAATTTTAAACCTGTTTCAAGTTAAACAAGTTTTTGCGAATCGAGATTATGAGTCGTACGCAATAGAACGCGATAATGAAATAGAAAAATTATTGAAAGAACATGGAGCAGGATTTTCAAAATATAAAGACCATGTTATTTTCGACGGCGATGAAGTTATGAAAGATGATGGCAAACCTTATACGGTTTATACGCCTTATTCAAGAAAATGGAAAGCAAAATTATTATCAGACGATAAACGATGGATAAACACAGAAAAAAACGCTGATAATAAATTTAATGCACCTAATTCTTTTTATTTTCAACCCTACCCTACCCAAAATTATTTTTCTAATTTAGTTAAAAATATTTCTTTCAAACCCATTCCGAGTTTAGAAGAAATGGGATTTCAAAAATCTTCAATTACTATTCCGTCGAAAACCATTGCGCGAAAAATAGTGATGAATTACGATCAAACGCGCAATTTTCCGGCACTGAATGATAGTACCTCAAAACTAGGTATTCATTTTAGATTCGGTACAATTTCGATTCGAGAGAAAGCTTTGGCAGCGCAAGCACTCAATGAAACTTATTTGAATGAATTGATTTGGCGCGATTTCTATTCCATGATTTTACAGCATTTTCCGCACGTTGAAAGCCATGCGTTTCGTCCGGAATATGAAAAAATAGATTGGTTGAACGATGAAATACAATTTGAAAAATGGTGCTCCGGCAAAACCGGTTATCCGCTCGTTGATGCAGGTATGCGCCAATTAAATGCAACAGGTTATATGCACAACCGTGTGCGCATGGTTGTTTCAAGTTTTATGATAAAACATTTATTGATTGATTGGCGTTGGGGCGAAGCCTATTTTGCCCAAAAATTAATTGATTACGATTTAGCTTCGAACAACGGCGGTTGGCAATGGGCGGCAGGTTGCGGCACAGATGCCGCACCGTATTTTCGCATTTTTAATCCGATAGCACAACAAGAAAAGTTTGATAAGGACGGCATTTACATAAAAAAATGGATACCGGAAATTGATACACTCGATTATCCGAAACCAATCGTTGAACACAAATTTGCACGTGAACGGTGCCTGGAAGCGTATAAGAAAGCTCTTTCATAGTGGTTAGCTGTTGTTGTTATGGTTAATTAGTATCTGAATCAGAATTTTCAGAATTTAAGAATCCCGATTACGGCAAACTAACAACTAACAACTAACCCTTTTTTCGATTAAAATAATCTTGCGGACTTGACCATCCGTCCATGAACAAATAACCGAAAGCGAGTAAAATAATTGAAAAAAATATCAGACCGACGAGTAATCCGCGTCCGAGATTTTTGTGACCCATTAACCATGCCAATACGCCGAATATACCGACGATAGCTATTAAACCGCCAAAAGCAAAATGTCCGAATTTCACCAAAGCTAATTCAATTACACAAGAAATAAGAGCGATAAGATTTATGTTTAATAAATTTTTCATTGAAAAATAGTTGATTTTGAGCAAAATTTATACAATTTTCGATTTCGGATTTACGATTTTAGATTAATTTTATTGGTTTCTGAATCAGAATTATCGAAATTTACAGAATTAAATAAATTTTATAAATTGTAAATCCAAAATCCAAAATCGAATTATTGTCCTAATTCTTTTGCACGGTCTAAAGCAGCAAAAGCACCGGCAATAATATCATTGTGTAAAGCATTAGATTCAAAACTGCGCAACGCCGCTTCTGTCGTACCGCCGCGTGATGCTACACGTTTTATCCATTCGTTACAAGAAATGTTCGATTTATTATATAGATCCAAAGCACCCGAAAAAGTTTGAACGAT
>JAYTIA010000229.1:0-5282 GCA_043732145.1 Saprospiraceae bacterium | reverse complement strand
GCGCGACCAACCAACGTCATCTGAAAAAAGATCGCGCTCGCACGTGATATAATAACGCACACGAGAAAACACATCGGAAATTGATTTCGGTTTATTATCGTAACTTGTGCCGGTGTATGTACTGATTGTATTCATTAGACCGGTCGTAAAATTTACGCCAAGCATTTCTTTGAACGTCGGAATTTTACTATTGTCTTTTCCGAAATACACTTCGCTTTTCGTAGTCGGCACGACTATTTGCATCGCTTCTTTTAAAGAATTGGCATCTGTATTAGGCGTACAGGCGGGTGTTTGAGCGAATAAATTTGTCGTCAAACTAAATAATAGGGCAATACTCACATTGCCGAAATTTCGGAAGGCGGTAAAATTATTCATGAAAATTTTTGCTTCGGTTAAGTAAAAAGGTTTATTATAAGCGTAAAATATAAAAGCGTATCGAATTAATTGTAAAATTCATTCTCGATCTGTAATGCAAATTTAAAATAAAAAATTTGTAATGGCACATTATTTTTGCCGAATTATTAACATTAACATTAAAACTGCTAGACGTCCAAGATAATTTTCATAAAAAAATCTATTGTATCTATTATGTCCGATAAATCAAAAAACAAAAAACAAGAACGTATTGCTGTTTTTGCCTCGGGTGCCGGATCAAATGCAGGAGAAATTATGAAACATTTTGAACACCACAAACGTATCAAAGTAGTATTAATCGTGACGAACAAATCTGATGCCGGTGTGATACAAGTTGCAAAAGATTTTAATGTTGATGTCGCCATTATTTCGAAAACAATACTGAATGATGAGGAAAAGATGCGTGGGATTTTAGAGAAATATAAAATATCTTTTATCGTTTTGGCCGGGTTTCTACTTTTGATACCGGCGTATTTAATAAAACTTTTTCCGAAATGCATCGTCAATATTCATCCGGCACTTTTGCCCAATTTTGGCGGCAAAGGTATGTACGGACGTTTTGTGCATGAAGCCGTTAAAAATGCCTCCGTAACGGAAACGGGTATTACCATTCATTTTTGTAATGCACATTATGACGAAGGCGATATTATTTTTCAAGCGACTTGCCGTGTTGATACTAACGATACTCCCGACAATATTGCGCAGAAAGTTCACGCACTCGAACATCAATATTATCCAAAAATGATTGAAAAGACAATAGACGAAAGACTATAGATAACTGAATAATAATGGACAAAATAAAAAATAAAAAAAATAAAACCATAGGCTGCATAAAATGTCGTCTATGGTCTGTTGTTTTTTGTTTTTTGGCTTTATTCTTTACCAAAGGTATTTTTGCTCAATCTAAATTAACAAAACAAACCTACATAAAAATGGCACAAGCGGCAGAAAAAAACGGCAAATGGTCGGAAGCTGCCGTTGGTTTTGAAAATGCTTGGCAGTTACAACCGAAAAAATATGAGTTACTTTATAAAGCATCGCTGCTTTATAAAAAATCGCGAGACTATATAAAAACAGCTCAATGTTATAAAATTTTAGTGGTACAACCGCAATTTGCATCCACGCGATTAGATTATGCACGCGCCTTGCATCAAAGCGGACAATTCGACGATGCCATTCCGGAATATCTGTTGTACTTAAATAATTATGAGAAAAAAGATAGAGAGTTTGTTGCCGAAAAAATAGAAACGGACATTGCCGGTTGTGCAAAAGCTATTCGTGAAATAGATTCATTGAGTCGACAAAAAAATTTTGAACATTGGAGTTCCGATATAAAATTACTTTACAATGCACAAAACCCTGCAACAAGTGTTCGAAGTCCAATTTTGTTCAACGATGATATTCTTTATTATCTAGCTCGTACACCAAAAGATACCGCTCTGATGCGTTCGCAATGGCTCAACGGCGATTGGTCGCAAGGAGAACAAGTGCCGAATATGTCGGCTGTGACCGGCGGTGTGATTGAGAGTGGGGCATTTTCCGGAAACGGTAGTGTATTTTATTTTTCTCGACTTAACGCTACTTCGGGAAATAAGAAAGACAAAGAAAAAAATACAGAACCCTCAACACAATTATATCTTGTCGAGCGCATGAATGATGCATGGTCTGCTCCGATATTATTGAACGAAAATATCAATGCACCTGCGACGGTGAATACGCAACCTTTTTCGATTGAAAAAGACGGCTATGAATATTTATTTTTTTCGAGCAATAGAAAGGGTGGGGAAGGAGGCATGGATATTTGGTTTAGCCGAAGATTGTTAAATCATCCTTTAACAGCTTTTGAACCGGCGCAGAATTGCGGAAAAATTATAAACACAGACGGTGACGAAATTACACCCTACTTTGATACTGAAACCGGCACACTTTATTTTTCTTCAAACAGTCGTCCGGCTTTTGGCGGATTTGATATTTTTCAATCTAAAGGTTGGGGTCAACAATGGTTAACGCCCTCAAATATCGGACTGCCTTACAATTCTTCCGCCGATGATACTTATTTTCGTTGGAACAAATCGCACACACTAAATTTAGTAGTATCTAATAGATTATTCGGTTTGGAAAAAATTACTACGCAAGACGATGATTTGTTTTCCTTCCTTGTAAAAAACAACACTAAAGATTTTTTTGTCAATGGTCGTGTATTCAATATATCAAACGGCGATTTAATTAAAAATGAGCGCGTCACGCTTTACGAAAAAAAAGATAAAGATAATTTGCGCTTATTAAGTTCTATCATCAGTAACGATGGCTTGTTTCGTTTTCCGATTGTACAGAATAAATTATACAGTTTAGAAATTGAAAAAGATAGTTTTAATTTAAAAACTATTGAATTTTCTTCCGGCATTTTAAAAGAAGATATTGAAGAACCTATTTTTTTAAATAAAACTTATTTTGCGAATTACAAATCACGAATTACGAATCAAGACTTCGATAACGATACAACTGAAATTTTAGCCGATAAACATGTAATTAGCAATACATCAAAACCAAAAAATGTCGTACCCAAAAAACATATTGACGAATCGGTACATCAACCTAATAGTTCAGTAGCAAGTAAAGTAGTTTATAAAGTACAAGTATTAGCTTACGAAGAAATGGATTGGTCTATAAAAAAACGCTTGATTCGGATTGAAGACATCGGCAATTTCGATACCGAAAAAATTAATGTCAACGGTAAAAATTTTACGCGCGTTTTGTTTAAAGCTGTACCATCCTATTCGGAAGCATTGACTGTTTTGCATGAGGTGAAAAATCGCTCACTCAACGACGCTTTTATTGTGCGCTATGAAAATGGCAAGAGAACAACAAAATAAATTATCTCACAATCATCAATTTTTGTTGCGCCCTTCTGTTATCAATTTTATTTCTAACGTGTAGAAAATATAATCCGGTAGGAACATTTGCTACATTAAAGGTAGAATTTTCGAGCGTTACTTTTTTTAATAACATGCCGGTTAAATCAAACAAACTCAATTCATAATCGTCGGACTTGCCGAAATTAATATCAATACTTAAAATGTCGCTGACAGGATTCGGATATATCCGCATAAACTCATTCAAAGCAACATTTTCCGTTGATAGTGCCGAACTATTACGAATATCACCGGAACCGACAATTGGACGGAGCATTACGGCACCAATATTTTGAGTGACTTTTTTCCAAGAATTATCTAAAAATTGATAGAGGTATTGCGATTTGTTGAGATTATTTCTATCCAAACCAATAGGAATACGTATATCACCGACATTTTGCCAACCGATATAAAAATTTCCCGGATTGATAATGATAGCTGTATCTTTTTTACTCGAATTTTTAAAAGTATAAGTTGTAAAACCTTGAAGTGTATCGTGCAAAGTCGTCAAAGAATCTAAATAAACCGGTGTAATGCCAAACATTTGAAAAATCGGTATGCCGCCTAAGGAATCTTTCCAAACTGTGAAATTAAAAGTACCGGCACCGGCATCGTTATTAATGTGCGGGAATTGAATCATAAATCCACGCAGCGTATCAACTATATTATTTGAAAAACGAATGGCAGTTTGTTGATTCGTACCGGTGGCTGTGAATTGTAATTCAGCCGTATCATCGTCGTAAGCGTAATAATTTGAAAAATTAGTGATGGTTTTTACCGAATCGTTGCGCAAAGCAATACGTTGTGTGTCGCGTGTTTCTTGCGAACCGAGCGTGAGTTGGTATTTTGTAGTGACACTGAATTTGGTGATAGTTGTATCAATTAAACTCAAGCCGTTGCGTAACGATGTAGGCATTTTTTTAGCCGGTGTAGTATATAACACACCCGGCGGAATATTTAAAGCGTCTTGAATAGTAATACCCGGCACCAAAATTATATTATTTGAAGTTTTAACTGAACATTTTGTGTCCGGTGCAGCTACGGTATTGGGAAAATAATTATAAAGTACACTCGAAAAAGTATCTTGAATTTCTGATTCTAATTTAGAATACGCTTGTCGCCAAGGCATGGAAGTATAACGTAATAGAATGTAAGGGGGCTTTTCTGAAAATGCGACATCATTTAATATCTTACTCGTTACGTCTCTATTCGGCGCAATTTTTACATAATCCAGATGCCATTGTTCGTAAGCACCGCCGCGTCGTCCGTAGTTGCGAAAGCGAATTTGAAATTTATTGAAAAAATATTTACCTTCATTAATCGGCAAATGATAGAAAGTAAATGGCGGCGTAGAATCTAAGGGGAAAGAACGTAAAACAGAATCAATTGTGATTTTTCCTAAACCCGAAACTGATTTTATTAAATTCCAATTATTCAACGAATCTCGAAACTCTAACACCAATGAGTCTTCGAGTGAAGGCGCATAGCCTAGCCCTTTAGGTTCTAAAAAAAAACTGATAGTCACTTTATCTGTAGGCGATAATTTTTTAAACGCAGCAGTCGGATCGCTTTGATAAGTCGCCATGTTAATATAAGTCGAAGTCAAAGTATCGCAAGAACCATATTCATTTCCGGCACTGTACGGGCTGCCGTTTGAATCAATGCCGTCGAAAGTAGCAACGCCAACCGTTGGTGGATTTTTTGTCAAACGTGCATTCACAAAAACTTTTTTATCTAACCATAAAAGTTTATCCGGATAAGGACCGTCGTAAGAAAAATCGTCGGCAAAAGGTAAATTGATAGTAGCGGTATCGGCAGTAATTGTCCGAAAGAAAGATTTTTCTTTCGCAATTGTCCCGTTTTGCAACAAAGGTTCTATACTGTAATTTTCGGATTGAGCAAATGCGTTCGAATGGAAAACACTTAAAAAAAGTAAGGCGTATATATAGCGCATGG
>JAYTIA010000228.1:0-5286 GCA_043732145.1 Saprospiraceae bacterium | reverse complement strand
TCATGCTCGGCGAAGATGAGATACATGGTAAAGAACAATTTCCGGTTTGTTTTGAATGTAATTACGGTTGGGGAACGCACCATTTTATAAAACAAATTGCAAAAGGAAAATCGGCAACGCTGTTGAATATGCATACTGAAGATATTAAAAATCGTTTGGGCAGATTAGGTTGGCAAATGAATTTTACGCAAAACCATGACGAAAATACTTGGCACGGTTCGGAAAAAGATTTATTTGGCGACGGCGCAGATTGTTTTACTACTTTGTGTTTTGCCATTGAAGGAATGCCTTTAATTTATAACGGACAAGAGGTTTCGCTCACAAAACGGCTCTCGTTTTTCGGAAAAGATGAAATTGATTGGACCGGTACTTCGCGCAGAGATTGGTTCAAATCTTTGTGCGATTTAAAACACAATAATCAAGCATTGTGGAATGGTCTTTACGGCGGAGAACTCGTCGGCATCAACAACACGGATAACGATAAAGTTTATAGTTTTCGTCGCGCCAAAGGTGATTCGCAAGTAGTTTGTATTTTTAACTTGTCAAACACGCCGACGAAAATAAATCTCATCGGTGAAAGTTTTGCAGGAAATTATATGGAGTATTTTTCAAAAACGGCGCAAATGGTGGATAGTAAATGTAATTTTGATTTAGCGGCGTATGATTATAAGGTTTTTGTGAAGAAATAATTTTGAGCAGACACATACAAAACGCAGAGCAGGCGCACCAAAATATAAATTTTAGTTATCGTTTTTTGCAAACAATCTTATCTTTGTAAAAAAACCATGCAAAAAATCGGGCTTATCGGTGCTGGACATCTCGGCAAAATTCATTTGCGCTGTATTCAATCGGTGTCAACCTTGTCGTTGGTTGGTTTTTTTGATACGGATAAAATGAATGCCGGTAAAATTGCGCAGGAATTTTCTACAATTTCATTCGATAATCTTGATGAATTGATGGATGCCGTTGATATTGTTGATATTGTTACACCCACCATTTTTCATTACAAAATTGCGGAAGCAGCAATAAAAAAAGGTAAACACGTTTTTATAGAAAAACCACTCACGCATACCATTCAAGAAGCAAAAAAACTTATCGCACTCGCCGAAAAATATCATGTTAAAGTGCAAGTCGGACATGTTGAGCGTTTTAATCCGGCATTTCTCGCCATAAAAAATGTGGCGTTGCAACCGATGTTTATTGAAGCGCACCGTTTGGCATCGTTCAATCCGAGAGGAACGGACGTGTCGGTTATTTTAGATTTAATGATTCACGATATAGATTTAATTTTGCACCTTGTAAAATCTGATGTAAAAAAAATTCACGCTTCAGGTGTTGCCGTCATCAGTAATACGCCCGACATTGCCAACGTGCGTTTAGAATTTGAAAACGGTTGTGTGGCGAATTTAACTGCAAGTCGTATCAGTATGAAGCAAATGCGAAAAATCAGAATGTTTCAAGCAGATGCGTATATTAGTCTCGATTTTTTAGAAAAATCGGCACAACTCATTCGTTTGCACGATGAAAAAGTTTTAGAACAATTTACAGCATTTGAACGCGACACTTTTTTGCCTTTCGATTCGGTACGCGGAAAACGGTGGTTGGAAATAAAAAATCCGGATGTACCGGCAGTAAATGCTATCGCCTTAGAATTATCTTCTTTCGCCGAAGCGATTGAAAATAATACAACTCCGCTTGTGAGTATTTATGACGGATTTGCGGCGTTAAATGTAGCACATAAAATTATAAAAAAAATTGGCGATACTAAATTTAGTTGATGGTTGATAATTTTTTTTTTGAAATTTTTTTGCGTTTTGATTTGAAAATTTTTTTTAAAAAAATTTCAAAAATTAAATCGAACAATAGTTCACATGAAACGATTACTATTTTTTTTATTTTTAATTATCACCGCAGCACATTGGCGATGTGCGAAAGAAAATACACCACCTACTTATATTTCCATCTCCGGTTTTAATGTATCGGTGACAGCAGGGCAGGGCAGTGCCGCGAACAAAATTACGGATGCACATGTTTTCGTGAACGGCAACAGTCTGGGCGTTTATCCTTTGCCGACAATTTTTCCGATTGTGGATACCGGCAATATACAATTAGAAATTTTTGCGGGCATCCGGAACAACGGGATAAAATCGAATCCGATCATGTATCCATTTTATTCAAAATTGAGTTATACTATTTCGGCAAAAAGTAATAAGACGGTGACGATTAATCCGACCGTCAAGTATAATGCTGATGCGCGATTTTGGTTAGTTGACGATTTTGAAAGAACAAACAGTTTGACAGTTAACTATGACCTCAACGACAGCATAAAATTTTCGCCCGTATCAAACGGTTTTGAAGGACGCAGCGCGCAAATAATACTCACCAAAGCGCAACCGATTTTTACAAAAGCGTCGAATGTAAAAGCCCAAATACCCGTCAATGCGCAAAATACTTTTATTGAATTGAATTATAAGATTGATGCACCGTTATCAGTCGGTATTTGGGGGACAAGTATTTCCGATCCGATTGGTGCAACGACGTATAAAATTACCTTATTTCCGAACAAAGAATGGAATAAAACGTATATCAATGTCACTAATGAAATTAAAGACTTGGCGCGAACGGATTATCAAGTTATTTTCAATAGCACTTTACCGGATTCGCTTTCGACCGCTACTATCTTAATTGATAACCTAAAATTAATTCAGAATTAAAAAAAAACCGATGAAATCGTGTATTTTCTCGACCAACGAAAGAAATAATAAAATAATATCACGAAATTATCACGAGAAATGTAAAATTTCGGTGTCAGCTATTGACAAATGTTTAAAAAGTATGTAATATTGTACCACAATTACCGATTAGACAAATTCTTCGTCAATCTTTTCCCATGTACTCAAATTTATTACCGATTAACGGATAGTTAAAAATATATTTTAACGTCCCTAATCATTTTGTAACGACATTTAAGTGTGCGCCCCCTTAAATTTGAAAATTTTGAAAGTAATTTTAAACAAGGACTTAACTTTAATTAACAGGATTATCGTCGTAAAGTTTTTGTAAATATTTTATTGTTTTCACTTTTACACATCTATCAAACAAATTTTTACATGAGGGCAAATTGTACATCGTTAAAACTAAACTCTAACCCTACTAATGTTCATAAATTATCTAAATATGTCGAAGGAATAGTAAAGCAATACAGAATTACACCCGACGCGCAGGGCGACATATTAATCAGTTTGACTGAAGCCGTTAATAACGCAATCATTCACGGCAACAGAAAAGACGAAAATAAATTTGTAGAAGTGTCTTGTACTGTTCGCGCAGCACATTTATCATTGAGAGTAAAAGATGAAGGAAAAGGTTTTGATTATATAAACTTACCTGACCCGACATCTAAAGAAAGAATTTGTGAGTGCGGCGGACGCGGCGTTTTTTTAATGCGCCAACTCAGCAAGAGTTGCAAATTTCACAACAAAGGCAACACTGTTGAAATGGAATTTAAAATTTAGTTGTTAGTGGTTAGCATAGACATATAAAAAATCCCGAATTTTTCTTTTTAGGAAAAATTCGGGATTTTTTTATGAAAAAAAGCAACTTCTATTATTTATGTCTTAATTTACTCCACTACCGTCACTTTCAACATATTGGTACGTGCGCGTTTATGAATCGGCATCGTACCTGTATTTATAACCAGATCGCCTTTGTGCAAAGCACTTTCATCTTTAAGTACCGTAATTGTTTCTTCAATCGTTTCGTCGGTCGTTAAATGTTTGTCGTAAAAATGACAACGCACACCCCACACCAACGCGAGCGTTTTTAACATATCCGGACGATTAGAAAAAATATGAATTTTGCAATGCGGGCGATAACTCGACACTTTAAACGCCGTGTAACCGGATGCCGTAAAACCAATAAGGGCTTTAGCGTTTAAATCTTCTGCTACTTTTGCCGCATTTAAACACAGCACGTCGTTAATAAAAGTAGAAGATTTTTTATGCGGCACGGGACGTTGAAAACGCACCGGCAATTTTTCTATTTCGTTAATGATACGCGACATCGCTTCAACTGTTTCTTTCGGATATTTTCCGACAGAAGTTTCCGCACTTAACATTACGGCATCGGCTCCGTCCATTACTGCATTGGCGACATCTAAAACTTCAGCACGTGTCGGACTGGGATTTTGTATCATGCTTTCCATCATTTGCGTAGCTACAATTACCGGACGCGCGCGTTGAATACATTTTTCGATGAGCGTTTTTTGCACAATTGGCAATTTTTCAATCGGATATTCGACACCGAGATCGCCGCGAGCCACCATGATAGCGTTGGATTCTTTTATAATCGAATCTATATTCTCAACTGCTTCCGGTTTTTCAATTTTAGAACAAACTAAAGCATTGTGTCCGGCTGCTTTGATACGATTTTTTAAATCAATGACATCATCGGCGCGCCGCACAAATGAAAGTGCAATCCAATTGACGGGTTGCGTCAAAATAAAATCTAAATCGCGTAAATCTTTTTCAGTCAAACAAGGCAATGAAGTTTTGGTGTCCGGTAAATTCACACCTTTTTTAGACGAAAGAATACCGCCGTAAATAACTTTCATTTTCACCGTACCAATTCTGTCGGTTGAAATAACTTCAAAAGTGAGTTTGCCGTCGTCCAGTAAAATTTTTTCGCCGGCTTGTACATCCTTCGGAAATTCTTTGTACGACATATAAATTTTCTCTTTAGTGCCGATACAATCTTCATTAACAAAAGTGACAATATCATCTTTTTTTAAATCAATACCATTGTTTTCAATAACGCCGATACGTATTTTTGGTCCTTGCAAATCTGCTAAGATACTCAAATGCAAATCATATTTGTTATTAATTTCCACAATATTGCGAATTACTTGAAGGTGCATATCGTGGTCGCCGTGCGAAAAATTTAGGCGAAATACGTTGACTCCGGCTTCTGCTAATTCGAGTAATTTACTGAGATCACTACACGCTGGTCCGACGGTGGCTACAATTTTTGTATTTTTATTCGCCGCTAATTGGCTGATGTTTTTCGCTTGCGGTTCGAGGACTGTTGACATGGCTTTAATAATGAATAATGAACAAAGAATAATAAACAATTAAAAATTTGATTGATCTTTATTTATACTTTTGAATTAAGTTAAAGTTTCCGGTTTTTCATTTCCGTCGCAAAATTAAGTTATTTTACTTTATAAACAAACTCCTTATTTAGGTTTAATGTAAACTTTGTTTTAAAAGCGGAGTTTTATTAAAAGTC
>JAYTIA010000227.1:0-5316 GCA_043732145.1 Saprospiraceae bacterium | reverse complement strand
CGACGAGATGCATAAACACGTTGCCGCGATGTTCTTCTTTAACCGTTAAATTATGAATTTCGGCACCGGATATTTTTTTCCACGCTCTGTTTTTTATTGTTCCGTTCCATTCATCTTCAATCAGAACCCAAATATAATTGGCGGACGTATTAATATTGAGAACGGCTTTGTCATTTGGCTCGTAAGAAATTTTATTGAGTTGCGATAATAAAACCGATTGTGCCGGTGCTTTTTCTTTTGCATCATATACCGTGAAGTATTTCATAACCGTGATTTTTTCACCTATTGCATCAAAAGTTTCAAGCGTAAGGCGATAAGTTCCCGTTTTTAGATCGGTTGGCAATGCGTAATCATCCGTTTTTTTTACACTATCTAATTTTGGCTGAAAACTGAAAGCTGAAGGCTGATAGCTAAACGCTGTTGCCCAATTTTCTTTTTTGTCTTCATTTTTATAAGCATAATCCGGAAAATCGCGTTTAAATTCCGTTTCACCCATTGAAATTGTATCCGGTGCAGGCCAATCGCGTTTATTAAAAATGTGTGTGGGTGCTACCAACAAATCTAATTTTATTGTGCCTTTCGATTCTAAAGGTTGACCATTGAGATTCGTCGAAATAATTTTTAACGGTTTTATATTTTTTCGTTCCATTAGTTCCGGCGTTTGCACATCAATCAACAACGAAGTATAACCGATACTCACCGATTGTTGCGCCGAATGTGTTTCACCGGTGATATCAACTATATCAGCATAAACCGTAAACTCGAAAGTCGGTTTTGAATTTTTAGGAACAGATGCATCCGCAATCGCCTCAAAATTAATAGAAAATTTTCCGTCTGCATCGGTTTTAGTTTCGCCGTGCGCAATTTCTACCGGCGTAGAATTATGCCACGAAGGTCGCCAATAATAATCGTACCAATACGGAAAACGCACATTGCGCACGACACGGTATTTAACTTGAGCATTATCCACATTGCTGCCGGCGAATGCTTTTGCTGCACCCTTTATCGTTGCCGTTTGTCCGAGTGTGTATGTGCCGGTAAGCGGTTCAATTTTTGTTTCAAATTTCGGGCGTTTGTATTCTTCGACACGAAAATACTTTGAACCGTCTTTATCCGATGCAATACGCATTTCTCCGAGTAAACCGCCGGATGGTGCAGTAAAATTTCCGTTGACGGAACCAAATTCATTGGTTGTTAAACTCAAAGAAGAAATTTTTTGCCGGTTGGCATCATAAAATGCGACTTCTATTTTTTTTCCTACGACGATATGAGGCGCGGCATTTCCGTTCGTATTACCGGTTTGTTGTTCAATGACGATACCTTTAAAATAAATCGTTTGTCCGGGACGATAAATGGCGCGGTCGAGAAAAAAATACGTTTGAATTTGCGTTCCGGTGTCGCGCTCATTTTTATATTCATTAAAACCGTCGTCAGAATTTAAAACATCTTCTCCTTTTATAAACTTCGCCGTAAAATATTTATCCTTACCAATCTTCGGATGAATAAAACCGTCCTTGTCGCTGATGGCACTGCCGAGTTTTATTTGGTCGTTTTGGCTCGTTTTATTATTGTAGATGTTTTCATAAAACTCTACCGTTACTTTATCCAAAGGTTGTCCGGTCGTGCGATTTACAACGACAAATTCATTGGGTGTGGTTTCAGTTTTGCGCTGAAAGAACGCCATATTAGAAACTTGAAATCCGGTTCGACAAACAATACCGCCAGTTTTATTGACAAATTTTGAATTGTCCGACGATAATAAAACGTAATGACCGAAAGGCAATTTATCTATTTTAATTTCCGTGTTGTGTTCGTTGTGATCGCCGTCATCCGGCAATTTGATTGTCCATTGTTTTATAAAAGGTAAATTGCGATAGTATTCTAAATTTTCGTCGTTGTTATAGTTGCGCGGTTTTTTTTCGTTGATGCGAATGAGCCGTAAACTCGCTTCCGGTGTATTTTTAAAATTTACTTTCGTAAGTATAGCTTTATCCGGCAAATTCACGCGCTCAATTTCAAAACTCAAATCAGGTTTTAGAATCTCTTTAATTAAATTTCTACACGCTTTAGCTTGGTAAGCTTCCGGAAATTTTTTTATGGCTGTTTGTAAAATAGTTAGTGCGACAGAATTTTCGTTCTTGTATAACTTTGTCGACGTTTCTCCACTCGCGCCGGTGTATAAATTTGCTTTTGTTCGATGTATTTGTGCAATTCGCAAAGCGATTTCAACTATCACCGGATTTTCTTTATTGCTGTTGTAGATATTTTGAAGCGCAGTGAGATACAATTCATCTTTATTTTCGAGATTGGATTTTGAATGAACGTAATCAAGTCGTTGCAAATCAGCGTCAATGAATGATAAATGATGAATAATGAATGATGAATCATTTTTTCTATCGTCCATTGTCCATTGTCTATAGTCCATTTCTAAAACCTCTTGCGTCAATTTGAACGCCCACCACGCATGTTCGCTCGAATCTTTTACGGGTAAATCGAGTGCGATAAAATCTTTTGCGGGTGCGAAAAATCGCGGGTCATCTAAATTAAAAATGATGGCGGGCTTTGATAAATAAGATTTATCGTCGTTAAAAAAAGCAATGGCGCGATATGCCAAGAAATGATACAAGGTCGGACGTAATTTGTAATCGCCGGAACGGATGATTGCATCAAAGTTTTTTAATGGGATATCTTTGATGCGTAAATCAGACAACGATTGACGATATAATGCCGTTGCTTTTTCTGTAATCGCTTCGGCACTCCAAGTGCGCAAATCTTCATTTTTAAAATCAACAGTAGTTGTCCTATTTCTGAATTTCCATAAATTATTTGCCAAATACCCGTTGTACATTTCTGCCAACATAGATTGTAAAATCGGTTGCACCTGAAATGCAGCAACGCGCATTTCTGAGTCAAGTTCATTAACGGCTTTTACAAAACCGTCTTCATTCAATTGCGAAGTATATTTTGAACGAAGTATTAACGTTTTGATAATTTGCGGCGCGTTATTATCTGTTTTAGCGCGTTGGTATAAAGCTAAAACTTTTTCCATCGCCGATTTCGGCAAGCCTTTATTTTCTAAATCGGTAATTTCTTTCCATTCTTTTTCGTAAGAATTAGAAGTGTATTTCATGTTTTGAGTGTAGGCACTTAAAGTGAATAAGAGAGCTGCGAATAAAAATAGTATGCGTTTCATTGATTTATTTAATATAAAATAGGATTGTTTCGATGACAAAAATAAGCGTTTTAATTGGAATTGAAAAGACTTGTTTGAACGTTTAAAAACATACCTCAAATAAAATTCACCTCCGCCGACAACACTACTCCAAACTTTTTAAGCACGGACTTTTGTATTGCCTCCGACAATTTTTTTATCTCATTACCAGAACCGTTGCCATAATTAACAATCACGAGAGCTTGACGCTCGTGTACGCCGACATTTCCTAAACGTTTTCCTTTCCAACCGCATTGTTCAATCAACCAACCCGCCGCTAATTTTGTGCCGCAGGGTGTCGGATAGTTAACTATAGTCGGGAATTTTTCTTTTAAAATGTCTAATTCGGCTAAACTTATTTCCGGATTTTTAAAAAAACTGCCGGCATTGCCGATTTGTTTCGGGTCAGGTAATTTAAATTGCCGTATTTCGATGACGGCTTTTGAAATGTCTTGAATGGTGGGATTAATAATAGCCTTCTGGCTCAAAACGCGCTGAATATCGCCATAACCGATATTTATTTTATGCGCTTGGGGTTTTGTTAGTTCTAAATAAACATGGGTGATAAAGTATTTGCCTTTTAGTGCGTTTTTGAAAATCGAATCGCGATAGCCGAAATTGCAATTTGCGCGGACAATGGACACCGGACGATAGACGATGGACTTCTTTTCCGTATTTCTATCGTCCATTGTCTTTTGTCCATCGTTTATCAAAACCGCTTCTAATTTCACAAAAACATCTTTCAACTCGACACCATACGCGCCGATATTTTGGATTGGTGCAGCACCCATAGTGCCCGGTATCAGCGATAAATTTTCAATGCCGCCCAAATCATGCGTTAAAGCATAGTTCACAACATCTTGCCAAATTTCACCGCCGCCGATTTTTATTATTTTTGTTACCGCCGTTTCTTCTACAACCTCAATTCCTTTGATATTATTTTTCAAAAAACAATACTCATAATGTTTGCGCGTGAATAAAATATTGGAACCGCCACCGATAATATAAATCGTTTTGTGCTTTTTTTTTGCTGTGGCTAAACCAAAAACTAAATCAGCCAAGCTATTAATTTTTATTAATGTGGTTGTTTGAGCTTCTATTCCGAAAGTATTGTAAGGCTTAAGTGAAAACATCTGTAAAAGTATCATTAATAAATAAAAAACCGTAGAGAAATGAATCTCTACGGTTTTTTTTGTCAAAGAATATATTTATCATGCCAGAACGCGCTCCATCGCTCCAATCAAAATATCTACTTGCGCTTTTGTGGCAGATAACGGGGGCAATAAGCGCACAGTATTGGCTTCGGAAGAAGAACCGACAAAAATATGTTCGTCGAACAATAATTTTTTGCGCAATTCTGATATCGGAAAATCAAACTCGATGCCTATCATTAAACCTTTGCCGCGTACTTCTTTCACACCGCGTAACGATTTTAGTTTTTCTTGGGCATAATCGCCGATTTCAACAGCGTTTTGCATGAGGTCTTCTGCTTTAATTACATCAAGTACTGCAATACACGCTGCACAACCTAAATGGTTGCCGCCAAAAGTTGTACCCAACATACCGAATTTCGGTTTAAATTTTGGATGAATGATAACGCCGCCGACAGGAAAACCGTTGCCCATACCTTTTGCAGTTGTGACAACATCCGGTTCGATGCCTTCGGCGTATTGAAAAGCGAAAAATTTTCCCGAACGCCCGTAACCTGATTGTACTTCATCGAGAATAAAAACTGTATCCGTTTCTCTGCAAAGTGCTTGCACTTTTTGCAAAAAACTTTCAGATGCTTGATGAATGCCGCCGATACCTTGAATGCCTTCAATAATTACTGCCGTGACATCGCCTTTTTTGAGTGAGACTTCGATTGTTTCAAAATTATTGAGATCGTGAAATTCTTTTTCAAAGCCGGCATTAATCGGTGCTACAATTTTTGCATCCGGTGTCACGTTCACTGCGGCTGAAGTGCGTCCGTGAAACGCTTTTTTAAACGCCACTACTTTTGTTCGTCCGTTGTGAAACGAGGCAAGTTTCAAAGCATTTTCATTCGCTTCAGCACCGGAATTGACGAAAAAAAGTTGATACCCCTCTAAACCCGAAAGTTTTCC
>JAYTIA010000226.1:0-1955 GCA_043732145.1 Saprospiraceae bacterium | reverse complement strand
GTTTATCTTTCGGAATGTTTTCGCCGCCCGCATAATTTATTTTTTTGAAATAAAAAGTAAATGCCCATGTTGCTATGGGGCGAGCAATATCGTATAATTTCATAAATTTAGTTGGTTAATCCGTTATTAAAACCGTCATCGAAGTTTTAAACCTCGATGACGGTAATTTCAAATCAGTATGAAGAAAACGAATTAACTGATTACAACGCTAAAACCAACGCTTCATATGGACGCAAAGTTTTATCTGTTGAACTTATCGGATAATTATCGGATAATATAATCGCATTTTTATAATCTAAACCGATATTAACCGTTGCGGGTTTATCCGAAAAGTTTAGAAGGACTAATATTTTTTTGCCGTCCCGTTCACGCAAATATGCATACACTTGTTTATTGTCTTTATCGAGCAGCGTGTATTTGCCGTAAATTAAAGTCGGCTCAGATTTTCTTAATTTTATAAAATTTCTGAAATAATTTAAAGTCGAGTTCGGGTCTTTCTCTTGTGCAGCCACATTCACGGTTGTGTAATCCGGATTTACTTTCAACCAAGGTTTTCCGGTGCCGAAGCCCGCATTACCGGAATTATCCCATTGCATCGGTGTTCTGCCGTTATCGCGTTCAGAAAACTTCAACTCTTCGATAAATTTTTTCACATTGCCACCCGTTTTTTTCAATGCTTGATACCGATTTTTTACCGTGATGTCGTCGTAATCTTCAATATTATCGAAACGAATATTTTCCATACCTAGTTCATCGCCGTAGTAATAATAAGGTGTGGCACGCATTGAAAGCACAAAAGTCGTCAATAATTTCGATGATAAATCTCTAAAATGCGGCGTATCATTTCCCCAATGACTCAACATACGCGGTTGATCATGATTGGCAAGAAAAACAGAGATCCAACCTTTTTCTGCAAAACCACCATCCCAAAGCGAATAAACACTTTTCATTTTTAGTAAATCGAATTTAGGTGAAGCTGTTGTATCCGGTATTACTTTCAAATCAATACCTTCGAAATGATACGCCATATCTAATTCGTGTCGCGTTGGATCTACAAAATTCATCGCGTCTTTCGGATTTGTGCCGGCACCTTCCGCTACCGTCATAATATCACCTCTGCTGAATACTTCGCGATTCATTTCTTGAATGTATGCGTGTAAGTTCGGACCTTTGCCGTAATAATTTTGAATATCTTTTGTGTATCCGTCAGGAAAAACCGGAAACGTTGTGTCTTTTGAAGCATATTGAAACGCATCCATCCGGAAACCATCAATACCTTTATCAAGCCAAAAATTCATCATTTTATAAATTTCTTGGCGCACTTTCGGATTTTCCCAATTCAAATCCGGTTGTTGGTAAGAAAAATAATGGAGATAATAAGCGTTTGTGAGCGAATCATATTTCCAAGCATTGGCATCTACATCAAAAAAACTCCAACGTGGTGTAGGTTTGCCTTTTTCTGCAGGCCACCAATGGTAGTAATCTCTGTACGGACTTGTGCGCGAACTACGCGCGGCTTTGAACCATTTGTGTTCTATACTACTGTGATTCAAAACCATATCCATCACCAATTTCAAACCACGCTCATGCATTCCTTTTAACAGAGCGTCGAAGTCTTGCATTGTGCCGTACTCTTTATTGATGTTTTCATAATCGCTGACATCATAACCGTTATCGGCATTAGGCGAAGTGTAAATCGGATTTAACCAAATCACATCAACACCGAGACTTTTTATATAATCGAGTTTGGAAATAATACCTTTAATGTCGCCGATCCCGTCGCCATCGCTGTCTTTAAAACTGCGCGGATAAATTTGATAAACAACAGCCTCTTTCCACCATTTTTTTTCAGAAATTGGTGTGGTAACGGTTGAAGTTTTTTTTACATCTTCCGTTTTTTGTTTACATCCAATTATATTTACGAGGACAAAAAGAAGTAAAAATATTTTTTTCAT
>JAYTIA010000225.1:0-1956 GCA_043732145.1 Saprospiraceae bacterium | reverse complement strand
ATTTATTTACTTTAGCATGGGGACATTTTAATCACTCGAATTTAAAAATTCCGCTCGGTTTTTTGAAATACATTTTTAATAATCCGCAAATGCACTTGTGGCATCATGCCGAAAACATTCCGAATCCGACAGGCATAAATTTCGGGTTGACTTTAAGCGTTTGGGATTATTTATTTGGTACAAATTACACACCTAACGAAGACCCGAACGAAAAACTTGGTTTCAAAAACGTAGAAAAGTTTCCAAAAACGTTTTTTACACAAACAATTTATCCGATAAAAAAAATCTAAAATTTAAACTTGTAAATAAACTTTATCGGATAAATTTTGTAAATTCTGATTCAGAAACCGAATAAAAAAATCCAAAATTTGTTGAATTAAGATGTCGAAAATATTTTTTCTACTGCTGTGCATTGCCGAAGGTTTTTTGCTGACCAGTAATATTGATAAGGCAGATGTTTATCTCAGTCCCGTTTTAATTTTATTGACAGGCATTGGCATAGGTCTTTGTGTGATTTATAAATCTTTTGATAACGGACAACAGACAACGGAAATCGGACAACGGCAATCAAAAATCGAAAATCTTTTTTCCATCGGCATTTTTATTTACGGGTTCATTCAAATAAAAAACCAACTTACAGACGTTTTTAAAATTTATGCGGTTGATAAATCCATTTCAGATATTATTCCGCAGATACAAATCATTCTTCACTATTTTTTGAGCGGCAAAACGCCTTATGTTACTTTCAATGATTTGGGCTATCCAATGTTCCCTTGCTATTTGCCGGCACAGTGGTTGCCGTTTGTTTTAGCCGAAAAATATCAATTCGATTATCGTTGGATTTCTTCTAGCGTTTTATGTATTGGCATCGCTGTTTTGTGCAGCATAATGTGGCAGTCGCGGTTGAAATTTTATGAAAAAGCGGGTGTTGTTTTTTTTATTTTCTTTTTTCTATCGCGTTTTATCACTTTGCAAGATGTTGTTTTCGGTGCGACTATTGAGACATTAATGTCGGGGTATTATATTTTACTCGCAGTTGGCATCTATCGCACAAAAAATTTGCCGTTACGTGCCGGTTTGATTACGCTTTGTTTACTGTCGCGTTTTTCTTTTTTGTTCTGGGTGCCGCTTTATATCGGTATCGTTGCGTTAAGTGAAAGTTATCGAAATGCTTTTAAATTGTCGCTTTATATTTTTCTCGGTGTTTTTCTGTTTTATATTTTGCCGTTTATGATTATTCCGAATGATTACACCATTTTTTTTAAAACACAACAATATTATACTGAAGCAACAGTCGGAGAGTGGCAGCATTTGAGTGATAACGGAGAAGTACCCAGACATTTATTTAATGGCAAAGGTTTGGCTTGTTATTTTTATATGTATGTAAAAGGCGATCTGCTGCATAAAATTCATATCGCGCAATTTGCAGCTTGGTGCGCTAATTTTTTGGCGGCAGCAACTTTATTTTTCTTTTTTTTGAAAAAGAAAAACGAAACAAATGCAAGGATTTACGCCGTCGGTGCTTTAAAAATAATCATCACCGTTTTTTATGCTTTTGTTCAGATTCCATATTCTTATTTGTTTTTAGTACCGCTTGGTTTAACGCAGGTAATGCTTTTTGTTTTTAACGGGAATTATTTGCAACATTCCGAGAAAAATTAATTACAAATTTCAAAACAAAAACCCATAACTATTAGATAATAATTTTTGTTCAAAGTACTGAAAACAAATGATTTAAAATAGCAATTAACACGATGTTGATAATTTATTAAGAACAAATAACTCCGCGTTGCGTATTTTCGTGTTGTATTGTTAATGACTCGACTACTTGAGCAAAACTGAAATAACAAGAGCAATCTATTTTCCTCGACAATACGCCTACTAAAAACAGCTTACAACTTTTTATTACAAACAAAAACTGACGCATCATTATTAATTTTTGATGAAGGGCAGGGT
>JAYTIA010000224.1:0-1961 GCA_043732145.1 Saprospiraceae bacterium | reverse complement strand
GAATACCCAGGTGTCCGAGTCTGTCGTGTAAACATTCTGAAAGCGATAAAGTATTTACGTCTTCTTTTGTCTGATTACAACCGTCGAAAATGCCGAGTGCAATGCCGGCGCATGATTTTAAATCTACACTATGCATAAGTTGTGTCAACATTCTATCAATGCGATATGGACGCTCGTCTATATCTTCCATAAAAAGTATTTTTCCTTTAACGTTTCGCAAAGCATAAGGCGTACCGGCAGCAGCAGATAATAAAGATAAATTCCCGCCAATGAGCTGTCCGCGACATTTTCCGGCGGTGATAATTTCCGGTTTATTAATCCCGGCTTCAATCACCGCAGGTTTAAATAATTTTTCTGCATCAGTTGTATTGAGTGGGCAAAGAGAAATTTTATAATTGGGTTTCGGATGCATCAAAACATCTAAAACGTGCGATTTTGTATAATCACTAAAATCGGAAGTACCGACAGGTCCGTGAAAAGTTGTTAAGCCGGTTTGTTGATGAATTGCAACGTGAAGAGCCGTTATATCCGAATAGCCGATAAAAATTTTCGGGTTCCTGCGAATAATATCGTAATTTATTTGCGGAATAAATCGCGCTGCACCATAACCGCCGCGAATACACCAGACAGCTTTAACTTCTTTATCTGCAAATGCAGCGTGGAAATCGTCTAAGCGTTGTTGTTCTGTACCGGCGAGATAACCGCGCATAGCGCGAATGTTTTTGCCGAGTTTTAAAACAAAACCGAGTTGTTCCAAATGAGCGATAGCGCGTTGAATAACGTGTTCCGGCAAACCACTTGAAGGTGCAATTACGGCAATTGTATCGCCTACAACTAATCGCGCCGGTTTTATTTTTTTATTGACGGTTAAGTGTTCCATACGCGACAGCGGATTAGATAATAGGTTGGAGTGTTCCATACGCGACAGCGGATTAGATAATAGGTTGGAGTGTGCCATAGCAGCACTCCAACCTATTGAGTTTATAAAAGTACGTCTTCTCATGTTATTTGAGCTTTGAGTTGAGAGCTTTGAGCTCTGAGCTTTGAGCGAGAAAATCGGTTCAAAGCTCAAAACTCACGGCTCATGGCTAATTAAGTTTTTCGCAAGCCGATTTTATCCGTGCAATCGCTTCGCGTAATTGTTTTTCACTCGCGGCGTAGCTTAATCGGAAACAATTACCATCGCCAAAAGCGGAACCGGAAACTAAACCGACAAAAACTGTTTGCATGATATAATCACAAAAATCATCCGCATTATTAATAACATTAGTACCATCCGTTTTTCCGAAATAATAACTGATGTCCGGAAAAACATAAAAGGCACCTTGCGGATGATTGACTTTAAAACCGGTAATTTCACTTAATAAACTAATCACAATATCGCGACGGTGGCGAAATTGTTCGCGCATTTTATGTGTCGGTTCAAGCGAAGCGTTTAAAGCAGTCACCGCAGCTTTTTGACTAAACGAGTTGGCACCCGAAGTATATTGGCTTTGAATTTTATTACAAGCATCGGCAATAAATTTTGGGGCACCGATATAACCCAAACGCCAGCCTGTCATCGCATAACCTTTTGCAAAACCATTTACTGTAATCGTTCGGTCTTTGACTTCTTCAAAAGCACCGATAGAATAGTGGTGTCCGGTAAAGTTGATGTATTCATAAATTTCATCAGCGACGATGAAAATATCTTCGTATTTGCCGAGCATTTCCGCCAAGCCGTGTAATTCACTTTTAGAAAAAAGAGAACCTGTCGGATTTACGGGCGAACTGAATAAAACCATTTTTGTGCGCGGTGTTATCGCTGCTTCAACTTGTTCTGGTGTAACTTTAAAATCTTGTTCGATGCCCGCTTTTACAAGTACAGGCATAGCACCTGTCATTTTCACCATTTCAAGATAACTGACCCAATATGGAGCGAAAATAATACACTCGTCACCTTCCTCTAAAAGTGCGAAGCA
>JAYTIA010000223.1:0-5337 GCA_043732145.1 Saprospiraceae bacterium | reverse complement strand
GACCGCCGGTTGTCGCAGATTTCATTTTATCGTCCGATGCCCAAGTCGTAATACTTGTCGGTGCGGTTTCTACGCCGGTGGTTTTTGCACCGTTCGTTGTTTGTGATGCTAAACAAAAAGATATACGTGTATCCATGGCGTTTTTTTCCATGAAATGTTCTTTTGTATCCGCTTCGTGTTTATTTTGAGCAGTTGTTTGACGAAAATCTTGGCTCGCCATATCCAATTGCTGTTGAATATCGCTTTGCGACGGTAATTTATTGGTGTTCGTACCGGATTTGTAAAGTACGTGTACAACAACCGGTATTATCACATCGCGTGCCAAACCCGCACCGTTTGTATTTGCCGACATATCAATAAATGCACGCCGACGCGCCATGTCTTTATCTAACGCAAGCAGGCGTTGATGATTTTTTTGCGTGAAATATCGGCGCGGTGTTGTCGGCAATTGCAAACGTTCCGCACCGGTTTGTGCCGAAAGTAGAGTCGGCAGCAGTAAAATAAAAGCGTAGAGTATTTTTTTCATGATTCAGGTTTACAAGTGAATAATTTATTTTTATAGTTGCGGGAAATAAGAAAAAATGACCCGAATTTTTAGAATTAAGGAATTGCCGGAATTGAAAATTTTATTAATTCTTTAATTTTAAAAATTCGGGTTCAGACATAATAGTTGTTTCGTGCGTTGATGCGCCGCGAAAAAAATTTTTTTTTTTTTCAAAAATTTTTTTTCGTGCGAATTTTTTTTCAAAAATTTTTTTTCGTGCGAAATTTTTTTCGTGCGAAATTTTTTTTCGAAATTTTTTTTTCGTGCGAAATTTTTTTTCGAAAATTTTTTTCGCGCGAAAAAAATTTGAAAAAAAACAATTGGTTCACATTGTGGCGCGGAAGCCGAACAGAAAGCCGGAGGCATTTATTTGTTCTTGAATTTTCTTTGTTACTTTCTTTTTTTCAAGAAAAAGAAAGAAAAATCACGCACGGCATAACAGACAAACATTGATCTTTTTTCACTGTCAACCATCAACCATCAACCATCAACCGTTATCGCTGCTTGTACATTTACTTTCTTTTGTCTTGATACAAAAGAAAGTAACAAAGAAAAAATCAAGAAGGTCGCCTCCGGCTTTATGTTCGGCCCCCGCTCCCGCTCGTTGTCAACTGTCAACTGTCAATTGTCAATTGTTTAAGTCTTGATGCAAAAGAAAGTAACAAAGAAAAAATCAAGAACATAAAATCGCCTCCGGCTTTATGTTCGGCTTGCGCTTTTTTTACCGGAATTACCGGAATTAATAAAATTCTGAAAATCCTGATTCAGACGTTTGCGTTCACATCTTTTTTCTTATTTCCGCAGGTCAATGAACTTTTTTCTGCGTTAGCAGAGATTTTTATTTATTCTTATTACACATTATTATCGAGCGGATCTCAAAATTCCTCAAATACAATAGTTTCAATATTTACTATTCTCTTATTTTTAATTGTAATCCTAGAAGCTATCATTATTTGTCCATCTGAAATAATTTGGTCATGATTTTCAATAATCTTTTTCATATCCCAATCGTTAATTACTGTTCGCATTTTTGCCCAATCTTCTCCAAAAAAATCAAGATTATTTTTCTCAACAATTTTAACATTATTCGTATTATTTTTGCCTGAAAAAGTTGAGTATGCAACCGAAAAAGTTTTATTATTCCATAAATATCCAGAAATATGGCTATCGTCTTCAATACTAATTCCTTCCATGAAATAAACATATGTACTCTGTTTATTTAAGCTGCTAATGTATTTTTTGAGCTTGTCCCTTTGTAAAGATAGATATTTTAAATGTGAGTATGAAAAAAATCTTTTATTCTTATTAGCATTACAATCACTAATTATTTCGAGTTTTATTTTGTCATTTTGATATACTTGTGCTTCAAATAATTTTTGCAGGAAATCATTTTGACCAGAAACAATAGTGTGTTCTGTAAAAATCAATAAAAATAAAACAAGATACTTGTTATACATACTTAAAGTTCATTTAAATTTACGATCAAAATATTTTATTTCGCCATCTGATGATTTTGATTTAATGTTCTGTCTTAGAGTTGTATTAAAAACAGGTATAACACCTATGTAACTATCTATACCATCCCCAAAGGAATTGGTTTCTTGTTTAGAACCATAATCGGTTCTAAGACTCATTTTCCATTCCTCACGAAGCGTATTTTCAATATATGTGGCGAAATATTCAGCAGCTCTTATAATTTGATTTCCTATTTTACCAATTTCAGTTGCATCAAAAGTTCCATTTTGGTGATCCCAAGCATGTGCTAATTCATGACCTAATCCTAACTCAGGAGTAGATTCCTGCCTACCTTGCTCGGTAAATGATGTACCATTATCATCTTTATTCCAATTAACAACTACCAACTTCCCGTCTCCTAGTTTTGATTCTTTGGTCTCATTTTTATTGCCTTCCTGTATAATTGTTGTTGTTCCACCATCTTTATAACTACCTTTTTGTAAAGATTCAATCATACTGCCACCTTCCATTGTAGTTTTAATTTTATCGAGTGCGGATTTTGCATCTTTTAATAATCCGGTATAGTTTCCATTTTTATCTACTCCTAAGCCTTTTTTATATTCTGTTTTATAATCTCCGGAAGTATATAATTTACCATCTTTATAATACACAGTTGAATATTGTTTGTGTCCTTCTTTATCAGTACTTGTAAGTCTTATTCCTATTTCAGCACCATTAGGGTCAATGAAAATAATAGGATTATTAGCAACATATGCAAAAGGAGAGATAGACTTATATTTTTCGGCTTTAGGATCAATACCATTCCATCTCCCATTAGTAGCATCATACATCCTCGCGCCATAATCCATCCAACCCAAACCAAAATCATCGTTGAGTTCTTTGCCGTTGTATTGGTATTTGTTGTCGGTTATTGACTGCGTATTGCTCCATGTTCCTTCCATTGCCATACCAAAGGGATAGTAATGGTTTTCTTGTGTTACTTCGCTTGTTTCTTGGTTGGTATTTTGCGTTATTTTGCCGTCGCCGTCTTTATCGCAAAACATGACGCGTGTGTTACCGAGATGATCTTTTAATGCGTATTCATATTTTAACGCGCCGTTTACGGTTGTTATCCTGCCTTCGGCGTGGTAAACGGCTTCCAATGCACCGTTTTTATATTCAAACCCACCGATATAATCTTGTGTTATTACAGTTCCGGTTGCGGCTTGATATGCTACAAATGTTGAACCTTGGTCGGCAACAAAACCCGGTTGTAGTTCAACGCCCAAGCCGCCAATCATTGTCACGTTGCTGCCGTTTGCAACAGTGCCTTTCGATGTAATTAATCCGCCGTTAGTGAAAACATTGCTTAATAACGGTACGCCGTCTAATGCTAAAGTTGTTGTGTTTGCAGTTACCTGTGTTGTCGTTTTTTTCAGTTTCGTTCCGCTTGCATCATAAAGCCACTGAATAATATTGCCGTCAACAAACGTAATTTTTTCAGGCAAATTCAAATGGTTGTAAATAATGCCTGTTATGCCTTTATTCGGGTCGGTAATTAAATTGCCGTTTGCATCGTAAGTGTAAAGCCCGCCGGCAGTTTGTCCTTGTTTTAGTTTAAAACCTTTTGTCAAATCGGCTGCATCCGTTACCGAATTTAATCTGTTAATGTTGGTTCCCGATGTATTGTAGGTGTAAGTTAAGTTATCTATCAACGACGAACCGCACGACGCATTCAAACCGTTGCGTTGCAAAGTCAAAATATTTCCGCGCGCATCATACGTCAACTTTTCCATGTAAGTATCAATATCTTTTGTGCGCGTGCCGCTAAAATTTAATTCCGCATAATGCGCCTCTGTCATTCTGTTTAGAAAATCGTATTGCAGGGTGTAAACTTGTCGCTCGCGTCCGCGCACTTGCCAGACCATTTGTGTTATGTTTCCGCCGTATTCTCCTTTCGCTGTCGGTGTATTTGTCGGCGCAAAATTTTGGTTCGGTGCATCATACGACAAATTTAATGAAAATAAATCGTTATCATCTAAATTGGTGTAAGCATTTACATCCGGCACCGCGCAATCTCCCAAAGGTTGATTGGTATAACCTTTCAAACCGTTAGCACTCGGATTTATTCCGGTTAACCAACCCAAATTATTGTACGCAAAATCTTCTTTTTGCAAAAAAGGTAAACTGCCGGTTTTACCGATAAATTTTGTCGCCACCTGATTTTTTACGGTGTAGTTCATCGAACTCAAAATTTGTTCGGGCTGTGCGTCGAATTGATGTTTGGTTTGTTTTACGCGCAGTGCGTTGTCGTAATCAACCGTTTCGACGATGGTATGAATTGTATTGGCATCCGGTTTGTGCGTGCGCGTTTTTGTCAATAAATTATCCGCGAGATCGTAAGTCATCGCTACTTTTTCACTGAAATTGGTTGTTGTTATTGCACCGCCGGGCGAATACAAATGATTGTTACTGTAAGTCGTTGACACGCGACCGTACAAATCATAAGTCAAAAACGATTCGAGATAGGTGCCGTAATAATTTTTTGTGCGTATCGGTTTTCCCAAATCCGTTCCGGGATTGGTACTATAATCCGTTGTCGTAAAAATTTGCGAGAGTGTCGGATTATTTTGTGGTGTGGCATCTAAATTGGTATTCACCGCAAAACCCGTTGCTGCCGGACGACCGTAATCGTCGTATTGCGTTGCGAGCCATTGCGTTTTCGCGGCTTGATTGCTGTCTTGCATCAACACCAATTGATTGCGCGTGTTGTAATTCATGGTAACGGCTGCAGCATCCGGCACTTTTTTGCGAATCATATTGTCGTTCCAATCGTAAAGATAAGTAAAATCTACGTCGGTTGTGTTGCCTACTTCGGCAGCGTTTTGCGGTTGAATCGCTTTTATTAAACGGTCTTTATCGTCGTATTGATAGCTCGTGAATGACACACCCGTTGCACCGACTTGAAATTTTTTGGATAAGATTTTGCGCCCTTTAATATCCGTAAACTCTTGAGATACTCTGCCGTCGGGACTTGTCATGGTTGTTTTGTGAAGCTTACCGGCGGTATAAGAAACGAAGTTCGGCAAAAAAACTTCGTTGTCCGTATTCGCTCCGTAAATCGTGGTGGTCGGCAACCAATTCGGCGGTGTTAAGCTTGCGGTTCTGTTGAGCGGCGAGGCTTCGTAACCGGTGGTTGTTACCGGCGTTGTCGGCGTACCGGCAACAAACGAACCGTCGGTGTTCGCGCTTTCAAACGGATCGTATTTATTTAATTCTCTGCCCTGATTATCGTATTCGACAACGGACACCACATCTTTTAAATTCGGACCATTCGC
>JAYTIA010000222.1:0-13674 GCA_043732145.1 Saprospiraceae bacterium | reverse complement strand
CACATCTTTACCTTTATAATCTTTCAAGTTTACATTAATGTAATCATTCGTCGGATTCGGGAAAACGCCCAAGCCTTTTAAAGCAGTAAAATTTACTTTTTTAACATCCGATAAAATCCTTTCGCCGGCGTTCAGGGCTGTTTCTATGCGGTAAAAATTATCACCTTCTTTCGGATTATTATCGTAAATCGAATAAGATTGAACTGATTTATCGTAAATTTTATTATTGACAATTTCTACAGTTTCAAAAGTGCCGGAAATTGTGTTTAATTTTTTAAAATCGTAGTAATCTGTATTAACCCCGGTGTTTGTCATAAAATTCAATTTTATGCGATTAGTTTCCGAAACGGCATCAAACTCAAAAATCTTACTTGAATTGGTGTTTGTTACCGGCACATTGCAAGCCACTTCAACAATATCCCATTGTTGAGAAGTCGTTTGCATCGTTTGCCACAAAATAACATTAGTACCAAAGCTATAATTATTCGCACCGGCTGCATCAACTTTAAATCCGCTTGAATGATGCGTTAGCAAGTAATGTCCGTTTGAAGTACATTCAATCTTAAATTCTTGTTGCGTCGAACTAATTAAATCGTTCTGATAAAGCGAGCTATTATTCCAAAATTCATTGTCTGTCATATATTTTCCCGAACCCGCATTTTTAAATTTAAAATAACCACCTGATAAAGTTACAATGTTCCAATTTTGTAAATTAGCTCCGGTGTACGTTAAGTGCATAATCGGATTACTATTTCCATTAGAAGAATTAGATGTGATAGCTTTACCCGACGACAAATTGATAATTTTATAACACTTTGCCGGATCAAATACAGCACAACCACCGGTTGTTTGAGTCACAGTAACTGTAAATGAACAAGTTGACATATTATTTTTTGCGTCTTTTGCAGTATAGGTAACTGTCGTTGCAGGACCAACGTTAAATATGCTACCGGAATTGGCAGTACTTGTTACCATAGGCGGATTTGTACAATTATCTGTTGCCACGGGTGCTGCCCAAGTTATAATAGATGAAGTTGTTGGTGCAACTACTTGAACCGATATATTTGAAGGGCATGTATTACTAAAACTCGGTGCTTGCGTATCATTCGCACATGGATTTGTATAAGCATTCACTGTTACGGAAAAGACGCAGGTACTTTTATTATTTTTAGCATCTGTAGCCGTATAAGTCACAGTGGTTGGAGTGCCAACGTTAAACGAACTGCCGGAATTAGCGGTATTCGTAACCGTCGGCGGATTTGTACAATTATCCGTTGCCGCAGGTGAAGACCAAGTTGCAATAGCAGAAGTTGCATTCGGTGCTGCCGTTAATATAATATTTGCCGGACAACTCGTACCGAAACTTGGCGCTTGCGTGTCTGTTAAACAAGGATCTGTACCACCGCACGAAGTAGGATTAGCCAAAACTAAATTAAAATCGCCTTGAACATTATTGCTTAAAGTGAAACCACCGCTTGCACCTGATTTATCGGTATTTTGCTGATTGGCTCCCATGCCGGTTTGAAAAGCCGGTCCGCGTTGTGTTACTGTAAAAGTGCCGGTTGAAGCAAATTGAATTGTACCGGTCATACTCGTATAATACAACCAACCGGTTGAAACACTCGAATTAGCACTGGTTTGGCACAAACCTAATGCCGGACTATTTGCCGGTGGCGTAATTGTTTCGCCTAAATAAGTGATATTAACTGTTACTAATTCCCAAGTTGTTAAACCACGCAGCGTACCTTTCAAAGATGCCGTACCATCTCCATTTTTCGTGAATGTGATATTGTCCGGCGAATAAAGCACACCCGGACAAGCACTCGTTGGAGAAGATGCCATCGTTAAGATGTAAGGTTTATAATCTTTTGCACAACCGCAAATATTATTCGTTGTTTGAACTTGGTAGGTAGTACAACTGCCTCCCGTAATTGTTGCGTTTACAGTCACTGTAAATATACAAGTGCTTTTATTATTTTTGGCATCACTTGCTGTATAGGTCACTATTGTCAATCCTAGTGGGAAAGAACTTCCGGGCGGATTAGAAGCAGTTACTGTCGGCGGATTTGTACAGTTATCTGTTGCAGTCGGAACTGTCCAATTAGCAGTAACTGATGTCGCACCGGTTGCAGCAGTTACAGTAATGTTTACCGGACAAGTGGTGCCGAAACTTGGTGCTTGCGTGTCATTTGTACATGGATTTATATTTGCTGTCACAGTCACTGTAAAATTACAAGACGGTAGTGACCTATTGCCACGCAAATCGAATGCAGAATAACTTACCGTTGTTATACCGACTGCAAAGGTAGCACCGGATAAAAAATTAGATACTAAAGTAGCCGCACTGCAATTGTCTGTTGCACTTGGATTACTCCAAGTGCCGATTGCAGTTGTGCCGTTTGTAGAAGCTACTGAAAAATTTACGGGGCAATTATTGATAACAGGAGCAACCGTATCAGATAAACACGCATTGTTTACTGTAACGTTGAAAGTACATTTTCCTAAATTGCCGTTGATGTCTGAAGCAAAATAATTGACTTGCGTAGCTCCTATCGAGAAAAAACTACCGGAAAAGTAATTAGAATTGATTGTAACTGGTGTACAAATTGCATTTGCAGTCGGCTCAATCCAATTTGCTTGACCAGAATTACCGGTTGTGTTGACCGTTATATTTTGCGGACAACTAGTAAATGACGGACCTGTCGTACTCGTACATGGATTTATATTGGCAACATTTACAGTGAACTTACATATCGAAATATTATTTTTTGCGTCGGTTGCTGTATATGTTACCGTTGTTGTACCAACCGAAAACAAAGTACCGGATACTGTAGAACCGGTAAGCGTAACTGCACCACAATTATCAGTGGCAGTAGGATCGTGCCAAATACCGACGGCTGCATTATTTGCAGGATTGGCAATTAGAAATAAATTACGCGGACAACCGGAAATGTCCGGTTTTACATTGTCATTGGCGCACGGATCGGATGCAGTAACCGTTATAGTAAAACTGCACGTACCCACATTATTATTGACATCTTTTGCAGAATATAAAATATTAGTACTACCAACCGGAAAAAACGCGCCGGAATTAAAATTGGAAGTAACAACTATCGGATAACAATTACCGGAAGCAGTCGGTTCATTCCAAGCTGCAGTAAAACCACCGCTCGGTACAACAATATTTTGTGGACAATTTGAAAAAGTTGGCGCAGTTGTATTGCTCGGCAAACAAGGGGCAGTTGGGCTTACTTTCACTAAACTCAATTTGAAACGACATTCGGCATTATTTTTAAAAGTATCTCTAGCCGTGATAATAACTTCTGTAATACCTAATCCAAATTTTGAACCGGACGGTTTTGTTGAAAGTACCGGTGCCGGTCCGGTGCAATTATCTGTTGCCGTTATCGGATTCCAAGAATAAGCAGCAGAATCGGTTGTTGTCAATATCGTTGCATTGTTTGGGCAACTGCTCAAAACCGGTGCAATACCGTCGAAAACAACTACTTTTGAAATACACGTCAAAGAATCGCCGGTGCGTACTTTTAAAATAAATTTTGCATCCAAAACTTTTCCGGCGTCAGCACAAGTGTAAACGCGGCGCGTTGTTCCGTCAATTGAGTATTGAAAATTATTGCAAGAATCTAAACCAACGCGCAACAAAACATTTTGCGGATAAACTTTTGCATCGCCTTGAGGTGTCGTACCCGTTTTTATAGTATCCACACAAACTTTTGCATCACTCAAGGGTGAAGTTTGTATCCATCCGGAAAGTTTCACAATCGTATTGCCGGTTAAAGTACCGCGTTGAAAAATAAGTCCACTCGTTTCTAATCTGCCATTGTTAGCGATACTTCCGCCGACATTATTCGTAATGATTGAACACGGGTCGTTAAAAATAGATTTTGTATTCGTCACTGTACCATCGTTCACAATAGACCCATCCATTACCTCCACTACTTCCGTATTGATTAATTTACCGGTAGCTCTATTAAAAAAATCACCGGCAGGTACTAAATAACCATTGTTTGTAAATGTACTTTCATTGAACAATCTAATATTATTTTTAAAAGTGCCATTGTTGGTGAAAGTCGAACCCGTTTTATTTGAAAATTCAAAATTATTATCAATCACACCCGGACGATCATTAAAAATATTGCCGATATTATTAAATGCCGCGCCACTATTAATTCTGATTAGGCTGTCATTAAAAATATATCCCGCGTTAGTAATGATACTGATAGTAACGATATAACCATGATTGATTAAAGTATCTGTGTTTATAATTTGTCCGCCGTTATCGCTTTCAATCGTTCCGAAATTATCTAATTTTTTTCCGTTAGTAATAGTACCTGTACCAATGATTTTCGCACCGGCTAAATTTTTCACATAACCCGAATCAACTAAAGATGAACCGTTATTCAAACTCAGAATACTGTTCACTTCATTTGTAAAAGTACCATTGAGTTTAACCGTAATTTTATTATTATTATTAAAAGTAGCACCCGCAATATTCGATATTAAACCGCCTGCTAAAACATTTATAAAATTACCGTTTTGAATCGTTGCACCGGATTTATTATTTAATTTGCCTGAAATATTAAATATTGCATTGTTTGAAATAATACCGCCGCTTTCATTATTAAAAGTACCGTTACAGATTTGAGTGGAATTATTTGTAAAAACGCTCGTATTTATTATCGTCGAATTATTGGTTAAAGTACCTGAATTTTGAAACTGCCCGATATTATTTACCAAACTGCCCGATACATTCAGAAAAGTACCGCCAAAATCTACTATCCAATTTGCGCCCGAATTATTATTGACCGTAGCATTATTTATAAAATTGGTAGTAGTAAATGATGCACTTGTTAAATTATTTACTATTCCCGTGTTCGTGAACAGCGAAGATTGCACCCAATTACCCGAATTGTTTACAACAGCACCCGCATTATTGATAAAAGAAACGGTATTAACATTTACTACGCCCTTATTTGTAATTGTGCCGGAATTAGTTATGCCACCGGAGGCTTGCAATTGAATGTTCGCGTCAATGGTAATTACTCCGGTAAAAACATTCGTTAAAAGCCCGCCACTAATTAAATTTTTCGCAATTTCGAGTGTATTGCTGTTGGTGATTGTTCCAAAAGCTTGTACGCCAAAGTTAATGACAAGCGGTTGAGAAATATTAACAGACGCCGGTCCGGGTATAGTAGCATCGTTGCCAACTGCCGGTAAACCATTGCTCCAATTACCTGCAATGAACCAATCGCCGTTAGCAGGTCCTGTAAAAATGGTTTGAGCATAAGAACTAAATGAAAAAAGACAATATAGAAAAGCAAATGAAATTAAACGGGCGCGTAAAGAGCGTCTGTTGAGGCGATGTAAGATCATAAATTATGTTTGTTTTAATGACGACCAAAAACGCGATCATCGATAATAAATAATTTCTTAGGAGCGTGAAATAATTAAGTATAGTTTGGTACTTTATTTATTTCACGTTCCTAATACAAGTTGATTAAAGAATAAATTACAATTTTTAATCAAAGTTAGTTTTAGTTTATTACAGTTTAATTTTTTGTCCGGTTTTTGTTTCATAAATACAATTAAATAGGTAGGTAAAAATTTTGTTAATTTTTATTTGTTTGGCTTAAAAGAAATGCGACATCACCGTACCGGTGTGTCGCATTTTCTTTTAGTCAAGCTAGAAAAATTTTATTGGAAAGAATACCGCAAACCAATTTGCATTTGCCAAACATAGTTAATACCAAAGTTTTGAGTAACGTTATTCGTTAATAAACCGCCGTTTACTATCGTAGATGTGTAAGTCGGTTTATTAGTCGTTGCGTCTCTGCCGGCAAAAGTTAACGGTGTTGAAGTTAAGAATGCCGGAGAAACGCCCCAAGAATTATTAACAACATTTCCGAAATCTTGGAAATCTACACGAATTTGCAACGAATTTTTTTTCTCACCCACTTTAATTCCGAAGGTGTGTTGAACAGCCAAGTCAAAAGTCGTATTCAAACCTAATAAAGCACCGTTTCTTTCTGCATACTGACCTCTGTGAGAACTCAAGTATGAATCGTTATTTAAGAATTGATTGAAAGCGTCAATTTGTGCTTGCTTAGAAAACGTAATAGCTCCTGTTTTGTCTTTTATATCCAAGAAAGTTAAATCTTCCGCTTTATTAGGAATCCACATCAAGTCATTACGTGTTTGACCGTCACCGTTAATATCTCCCGCAACGACATAAGAGTAACGACTGCCATTTTGCATTTGTAAGAAAGCAGAGAATTGTGTTTCACCCGCCAACCATGGTAATTTGTAAACAAAAGAAGCGATAAAACGATTCGGCAGATCATTATCGGAAAATGCCAAATCCGGTAAATTATTACCGCGTACAGATGATATACTGTTCCAAGAAGTTGCTGCAATTGAACCGCCTGATAAAAGATCTTTTGCTTGGCTGTAAGTATATGCCGCCATTGCATAAAAACCATTTTGAAATTGACGTTCCAATTTAGCAGTTAAACTGTAAGAATAGCCTTGATTGGTATTCGTTAAAAGAATGGCGTTAGTTATTTTCGGATAAACTCTATCGTCACTCGTAACTTTTGTAATTAAAGCCGGGAAATACGGACGGCTGTCATCACCGGAATAAGTGCCTTTCGGCAATACTTGATTGATGTTTAAGTAATTAATGCCGTTTACGTTTGAGCTGTAAATACCTTCCAATGTTCCGATAACACCGCCGAATAATTTTTGATCAATACCTAAATTCGCTCTGAATACTTGAGGAAATTTGAAATTCGGATCGGTAATGGCAATATTATATGAAGGCGGCAATGTCGCACCGGCAGGAATATAAGCCGTCGGATCCGGACTAAACGGATAAGCTTTAGTATTATTTGCAACTATTGAACCCGTTAAGATACCATTGTTACCAACTTGATTAGATAACCAAACAAATGGCGGACGACCGGAGAATACGCCAATACCGCCGCGAATTTGAAGACTTCTGTCGCCGTTGACATCAAAATTAAAACCGAGACGCGGAGAAAATAATAATTGCGCATCAGGTAGTTTACCGGTATTCGTTTTAACAGTATTACCCACGCCGTCAATAAAATTAAACGTTTGAACTTCTGCGTTGTTTAAAGCCGTTTGTTCAAACATAGGTACATCTAAACGCACACCGTAAGTTAAATTTAAACGGTCTTTCAACAAACTTACGTTGTCTTGCAAATAAACACCCGGTTGAGATACTTTTGTTGTTGCTGTCGGTAAAGCACCACCTTGTAAAGCCGAATATACTAATTGATATTGAGCTAAAGTAACGGGGGCACTTGTTTTATTCAAATAAGCGTCAGATGATTTGTAAAAATCGGCAAATGAGTTGAAAACATACTGCCCATAATAAATCGGGGTGAAAGTATTATCAAACTTGAATGTTTCTATATTTACACCGGCAGTTATGGTATGATTACCCTTATAAAAAGTAACATCGTCTTTTGCTTGCCAAGTATCTGTGTTCAAGATATTATTAGGCGTGAAAGGCTCGTAACCGAAAGAAGTTACATTTGAACCACCTTGCAAAATATCAACTAATGGAAAAACGCCGCCTCTGCTGCTTCTATAATCCCTGTTGGCAGTAAAACCCACCTGAAATTTATTTGAAAATTTGGCACCGAATACGCTGTTCAATTCAAAAATGCCGGAGTATAAATCATTATTAATGACATAATTAGCGGCCTCAAAACTCAAAGAATTTTTGTTACTGAATCTTGCACCGTAACCTGTTCCGTTATTCCCGCTACTGCTGGCACCAACGTCGGTACGTGAAGTCAAATAATTGAAACGAAAAGATGCTCTGTGCGACTGGTTATTTGTTTGCACAATATTCCAATCCAATTTCACTAAACCTTTGTCGCTTTTCGTTTCTTTATTGTAGTTTTCGTAAGCACCCGGATCGTAATTATAGTTTTTAACTAAATAAGATTTCAATTGATCCAGCGAATCAGCCAATACTCTGGCAACATTAACGTCGGTCAAATTATTTGTGCCGGGTCTGTAAGCGACGAAAGTTGAAAGCGGCTCCGTTCTTCTCTCAGACTCATAATTAGCAAAAAAGAAGAGTTTATCTTTAATGATTGGTCCGCCGATTCTTGCACCAAATTGTTTGATATCAAAAGCCGTTTTTGTAATAGTAACAGTGTCTGCTTTAGTTCCTGCAAGCGATTGACTTCTTGTATTATAAAAAGCCGAACCTTCAAAATTGTTTGTACCTGAACGGGTTACTGCATTAACACTTGCACCGGTAAAACCGCCTTGTCGCACATCGTAAGGTGCAATTGCAACTTGTACCTCATCTATCGCATCCATTGATATAGGTTGCGAACCTGTTTGACCGCCATTGGCAGAAGATAAACCAAAACTATTGTTAAAAATTGAACCGTCAATAGACAAATTATTAAACCTGTTATCTTGTCCGGCAAAAGAGTTGTTGCCGTCAGATTGAGGTGTTAATCTTACGAAATCATTAAAACTGCGTCTTATTGTCGGAACACCATTTAATACATCTCTTTTTATATTAGTACCGGCACCTGTCCTGTTACCGCTTAAAATTTCATTTTTAGTCGCTGTAACTAAAACTTGTTCTAATTGACTAGCATCATCGCTTAGTGCAACATCGTATCTGAAACTTTGTCCCAAACTTAAAAATACATTGTTTTGAGTGACGGTTTTAGAACCTACTTGACTTACAGTAAGTGTATAAGGTCCGCCAATACGTACATCAGGTAAATTAAAACGCCCGTCTTCGCGCGTTTCAATACCATAAACAGAGCCTGACGGCTCGTGCTTTGCAACGACAACAGCACCCACAATCGGTACGCCTTTTGCGTCAACAATTTTACCGACGATGTTTGCGGAAATACCACCTTGTGCATATAGTTGCGAAAAACCGGCAACTACCAAAAATAAAAGGAGAGTCCATCTCCTATACATAGACACGCAGAGTAGATTTGTGTTCGACATTACTTTTAAATTGATTAAAAAAAGTTAGTGAGAGAATTATCACGCAAAGATAAAAAAAATTCACCGGATTTAATATTAACTAAATCTTATTATTTTCTGAAAAGTAAGACTAATGGGCGTTTGTAGGTGTAAGGCAAAATTAATTTTTTAAAAGAAGATTTACACGAAAATTAATTCTGAAAATTTTTGGCTCTTTGGAAAATAAATAGTAAGTGAATATTCACTAAATATGGAAGAAAAATAAATTTCTCTTCGCTATCTGTTTATAGAAATACAGAGAAAATATTCAAATTTCGAGACGCAAGTTTTTTAAAACTTTTTCGGCGTTGACGACAGATTGTTTTTCTTTCCAATTTTTCCAATCGGCACCAATTAACGCATTCATGCCTTTATCAACCACCAAATGGCGCGAAATATTGGAAACGCCACGCATTTTAGTTGCAAAATTTTCATGAGCACGTAGAGAAATGCCGAAACCCCCGTCTACGTAATGAATGAAATGCCAGTAAGTACTCGGAATATAAATCGTTTCGCCGTGTTCTAAGGTTGTTTCATAACCTTGTAAATAACGGGCTGCCGGAAACTTATCGAAATCGGGTTTTAAAACATTGACATGACTTTGCACCGTGAACGGATGCTGATATAAAAGTTTTGATTGTTCGGGACCGAATAGAATCACGCGCTTGCGCGTCAAGAATTGCGTTAAAAAAACGGAAGCACAATCAATATCGTAATGCAAATTAACGACAGCATCTTGCCCGCCGAAAAACATGAAGGGATATTCTTTTACAAAACCTTTCATAACCGTCGGAATGTGTACATCGTTTGCCATTTCCGGAGCGTGCTGCATGATGTTGTACAAAAACATACGCAATTCGCAAGGTCCCGCTTGAATCAAATCGAGGTAATCACCGAAAGGCATTTTTACGGTCGGCACCATATAATTTTTCCCGGGTTTGTGAAAATCATTGCCGTAGAGTGGCACAATTAAATGTCCATAATGAGTTTTCAGATAATCGAAAGTCCATTTGCTTGTAGCGGGCCAACTGTGCGCTAAGTCTTTAAAAACAACCGGTGTGTGTAAGGCTAAATAATTTTTTTGAAATACTTCCGCTGTAATGCCGGATTTTTTTTCTATGGTTTGTAGCGTCATGGTATGGTATGTAATGAGCAATGAACGATGAATAATAAAATTTTTTAGATACTACTCATTTAGAGCGGACAATAATTTATCGTTAAAAAATATGCTTTCTTAATGTTCAAGACTGAAAAATATAACACCGTCACCAATTCTTAAAAACAAACTTAACCTAAATTATAGAAAAATAAAAATAAAAAATGCTTTAACGGTAACAAAACCGATAAAGCATTTAATTCACGTTCTTAAAGTTGGCCCACAAGGATTCGAACCTCGACAAACAGTACCAAAAACTGTCGTGCTACCATTACACAATGGGCCAAAAACCGAAAAAAACAAGTGCTTTTCAAAAAGCAGTGCAAATATACAAGGGTTTTTTTTATTGTCAAACCAAGCATAGATTTTTTTTTTTTTTTGTTTCCGACAAAATGATTTGAACGTTTCAGGAATTCGATAGAGCTGATAAAAAAATATGAGTATTAACGTTTTAGGAATGAGAAAGAAATAAGTTTTGCCGTAGGAGTTAATTATTTATTGGTCAGAATTCTTATCTTTTAAGGAGAATATCGGGTAATATTTAACGCAAAAGATAAGCATTATGAACATAAAAGAATAAGTCTAATGGTGAAACTTATTTCTTTCTCTTTCCTTATAGTTGTTGCTTCTGCTTTGAACTTTTGTTATCCTCAAATTTAAATCACGATGAGAAGTAAAAAAAAATAAGTGAATTTTAAGGGTGTTTTTCTGCATCAATTTGCGCCGAATATCAAGGTTTTAGAATTTCGCCGAAGTTTTCTCTAATAAAATCAAAAAATTGAAAACAAATCGCTAAAAATTTTGTCGGATAAAAAAATTATTCATAGTTTTATGTGTTTAATTTGAAACACTTTAGCTTTTACATATAAAAATGGCAATACGTACAATGAAATCAGATGATCAAGATATTACTACGCAAGGCGCAAACACGCCCAACGTAACACAAACACAGGTGATACCGGCAACACTTCCACCCACTGTTGTGCGCCCTTCAACACAATCTACTGTAACGCCGGTTCCGAATACGACTGCACCAGTTGTTGTGCGCCCTGCGCCGCAAATTAAAATGTCTGAAACACCACAGCCCAATGATAGGGGTATCGGTATTGATGTTCAAGGCAATTTTACTTCTCCGGGATTAGATAACTCTAATATCGCTACCGAAAAAACCGTTGCCGTAGCTTATGCTGAAGATTTATCGCCTTGGTTTAAAGAAGATAAATGGGCAAAATCGGAATGGTTGACGCGCGAGTTGACTACTAAAAATAAAATTTATAGTGGTTCTAACTACGATCAATACGTCATTGATGATTTACGGTGGCGCTATTTGCATTTAGAAACTGATTTTCGCTCGGCACTGAATAATTTTTATAATTCGCCTTATTTCGATCGCGTGATTGGGCGGCGCATTATTAATTTGTTGCAAACAGCACAGCAGGCTTTAGACCAACCTTCTTGCGACCCGCTCAACGTAAAATCTTTGCTCGATATTGCTGATGAAAATATGCCATGGATTTTTCCGCCGCATTATGCCAAAGCCGAAGCGGCGAGCATGATTGCAGATTTAAAAAATCAAAAAAATATGTGGGGGACTTTTTTAGAAAACGAATTGAATCGCGATGGACAAACACTGGGCGGTTTACGTGCTGCGATGAATATGGTGAAAGAAGAAGTCAACGCTCAAACGCGTGACAAACAAATTAGCAACGGTTTGCAGATTGACCGTTTGCGTATGCTGATTAATTATGGTGTTGGCGTTTTGATTCTGATGTTGGTGGGTTTGCCTTTATTTATAGATTACAATAGTTATAGTGATTCGAGTATTGCCATTTTTTCTAAAACTTTTTTAGGTCAATTGCACGAACATACGCGCGCTTGGCAATGGATTTCTATTGCAAGTTTTGCGGCTATCGGCGCAATTGGTTCTTTTTTAAGCGGCTTGTTGCAAATTCGTCGCTCGCACGTAGCACTTGGAGAATATCGGGAAAGTATGGTTCAATTCAAATTGCGTCCGATAGTCGGCGCGCTTATTTCAAGTTTAGCTGCCGTACTGCTCATCACCAAAGTATCCGGCGTTTCTGTGGACGGTGTTGGTGGTTTTCTTTTAATTATTTTTATTTGCGGCTTCTCTGAAAGATATTTCTTAAATCTTTTCAAAATTAATGATGATAGTGCTGTCGCAAATGCACCGCAACAAGCACCGACTGTAGATTTACCGGTAGATGCTACGCCACCTCCTGCACCTGCAGCTGCGCCAACTTCGGAACCTAATGTGGTGAGAGCTCCGCGTAAAGCGACTGATAGCCCATCGGATGTGAATACACGGAAACTTTGAGAATTAAGAAATAAAAATAAAAATAAAAAATTAATTTTTAAATAAACGACGCGCAGAAAATTTATTTTTTTTTTGCGCGTCGTTTATTTATTATTTTCAATTTTTATTTTCAATTTTTATCCTTAATTTTTATTTTCAATTTTTATCCTTAATTTTTAATTCAATTATAAATAAATCCATCGCTTTTGCACGATGACTAATTTTATTTTTCAACTCTGATGGTAATTCACCAAAAGTTTTGTCGAAATCCTTCGGTTGAAAAATCGGATCGTAACCGAAACCGCCGGTGCCGACAGGTTCTTTCCTGATAGTTCCTTCACACACACCTTCAAAGCATTTTAATTCACCATCGCGTATATATGCAATCACCGTTCTGAAACGCGCCGTTCGTTTTCTTTTGAGTTTCATTTCGGTTAATACTTTTTCTAAATTACGTTTATCGTTTTTCGGCTCGCCGGCATATCGCGCCGAATAAACACCGGGGGCACCGTTCAATCCATCAATTTCCAAGCCGCTGTCTTCCGCGAAACAATTTTTTCCGAATTTTTCCCATAAGTATTCCGCTTTCTGAATCGCATTTCCGCGAATGGTATCTTGTGTTTCCGGAATATCATCCGTGATCCCCATTTCCGATAGACTCACAACTTTTAAATTCGGAATATCGGCGATAATTTCGTTGACTTCTTTAACCTTATTGGCGTTTTGTGTGGCGAAGAGAAGTTGCATAAATTAATGATGAATGATGAATGATGAATGATGAATAATCCATCATTCATCATTAGTTAAGAATCTGAATAACAAACTCACTGCCTTCTCCCTCCGTACTGTTCACAGTTAAACTCCCGCCATGTCCTTTCGTAATAATATCGTAAGCGAGCGATAAGCCTAAACCCGTTCCTTGTCCTGTTGGTTTGGTGGTGAAAAACGGTTGAAACACTTTGGTGAGTACACTTTCCGGCATACCCGTGCCGTTGTCTTTTACGCGAATTTCAATCCCGTTGTCTATTTTTTGTGTGGTGACAGTGACGGCGGGTTCATATTTTTCTTTATTTCCGTCGTCCGTCGTCCGTTGTCCGTTGTCCAAAATACGTTTTTCATTCACCGCATAAAACGCATTATTAATCAAATT
>JAYTIA010000221.1:0-5339 GCA_043732145.1 Saprospiraceae bacterium | reverse complement strand
CGTTAAAGGACCGAAAACGCGACTGAATTTTTCCGGTTTTGTAATGCCGTAATCGCGCCAAACTCTGCCTTTTTCGTCAATAATTTTATCATTCTCACCGTCCAAAACTTTCAAGCCGCGATACGGCGGACCCATTGTTGCCGGTACGGTTTCAAAATAAAATTGCAGTAAATAGTCCATCAGTTTTTCGCGCCGCTCTCTCCTGCCCTCGTAATCTTTTTTATAGCCGAACATAATTTGCAAACGTTCTTCCTCATAAAAATATTTTGAAAAAAACATTTCGCTTGTCGGGGGTAAGTTTTGTGCGTTGCGTGCTCGTAAATAATCGAAAATACGCGCTTGTACTTCGAGGTGCAAATTATTTTCGTGTGATAAAAGTTCGGTGTCTTTGCGTCTTAACCATTCAAAACAACTCGGATTGGCTAAAACTTGTTCTGAAAACCTATCCGTATGCGGAATAACATCAAGTCCGACAGATTTTCCCATGAGGTGTAAAATATTTACAACTGCTTTTAATTGCTTTTCAACAGAATCAAGAGAAGGCACTACACTCTGCAAATCATAAGAAAAAAATTCAGGATTAATATTCCAACTACTCATGCCATACAAACTCGCCACAACGCCCGGCTCCCAAATTGGCAAAAGATGAATTGAGTTTTGTGTTTCGGGCAGTGTCAAAGCATATTTCACCACATTCCAAAACGAATCAATTGTGCGCACATTAATGCCCACCATTTTTGTTTGCTTCAACCACGTACCATCCGGAAAATGTGCGACCGGACTATTTATAGTTTCACCGACCGTCATAGCTTTATAAAATCCCTCACCAAATTTTTTTTCTAAAATATACATTACTTGCCGCGTGGGAAGTTTTACGGCTTCGGACGGCAACAAATGGTGTATGAAAGACGCACCGCGTTTGTAATATCTGACAATTTCTTCTTGTAACATGGGTATTTAGTTGTGAGTTGTGAGTTGTTAGTTATTAATTGTAAATAATCAAATCGGTGTAGGAGTGTAAATTTTAATCGAAAATATTTCTCAAAATCGCAAGAAAATTTTATAAAACGCTATTTAATTGGGACTAAAGAAGCTTGCGATGCATTTTAAAAGTTGAAAACAACTAACAATTAACAACTAACAACTAAATCAAAGCTCTATCTAAATGCACATAACCGCCGTCCACATGAATAAGTTGTCCGGTAGTGTGACTTGAATTATCGGAGAGCAAAAATACAACCATATTCGCAATTTCTTCCGTTGTTGTCATGCGGCGCTCAAACGGAATTTTTGATTTGATTTTTTCTAAAGTTTCTTCGGGATTGGGAAGTGTTTTTATCCACGATTCATAAAGTGGTGTAAAACATTCGGCAACAACAACTGCATTGACACGGATACTGTATTTCAAAAGTTCAACTGCCCATTCGCGCGTTAAAGCATTGCGTCCGCCGTTTGATGCTGCGTAAGCCGAAGTATTTCCTTGTCCGGTTTCCGCTGTTTTAGATGTGATATTTACTATTGCACCTTTCGATATTTTTAAATAAGGCAAAGCATGATGTGCGATGAGATAATAATGCACCAAATTTTTGTGCAACGATGCAATAAACCCTTCGTAGCTGCCGGTTTCTAAACCGATGCCGTCGTTTATACCGGCATTGTTCACTAAACCGTCAATGCGACCAAATTTTTTTACGATTTTTTCTACAGCATTTTTGCAATCTTTAGGCTGCGTTAATTCGGCATAAACGGAAAACGCTTTTCCTTTTTGTGCTTTTATTTTTTTAACTATCGCCAAATTATCCGAAATATCTTTTCCGATAATAATCGGTACAGCACCTTCTTTTGCTAATAATTCTGCGATGCCGGCACCAATGCCACGTGCGCCGCCGGTAACGATGATGATTTTATTTTTTAGATGTAAATCCATAAATTAGTCGGTTAGTCGGCTAGTTGGTTAGTCGGTTAGTCAATCTTAAAAAAGTATTGACTAATAGACAAGCAACTAAATATTATAAAAACGCACTGCATTCTCTCCCATAATTTTATTCTTTTCAGCCTTCGAAAATTTCAAAATATAGTTTTCGATAACGGCAAGCTGTTTTTCGTAAGTACCTGCAACGAGACAAACAGGCCAATCTGAACCGTACATGATTCTATCCATTCCGAAAGTTTCAAAAACGACATCAAGATAAGGTGTAAAATCTTTTTCGTTCCAATTCAGCCAATCTACTTCCGTAACCATCCCCGATATTTTGCAAAAAACATTTTCATGCTTGGCAATCGCAGTCATATCTTTTCTCCATTGCCGAATCAAACCTTTTTTAATGTAGGGTTTTGCTAAATGATCAATCACAAAGCGGGGCGCATTATCTTTTTGCAAAAAAATATTTAAAAATTGACACACAGCTTTGAGATGTTTGGGATAAACTAAAATATCATAAGTGAAGTTTTTTTTTCCGAGTAAGTGAATGCCTTCAATAAATTTTTTATTCAACATACATTCCGGTTTGTCACTTTGTAGAATATGTCGGAAACCTTTCAGTTTTAGAAATCTTGAATAATAATCTAATTGTAATTCAAGAAAACCGTTACCCGTTAAATCAATCCAGCCGACAACACCGCGTATAAAATTATTTTTTTCTGCTAATTCCAACAAAAATCGCGTTTCAGTTTCGGATGAGTCGGCTTGAACAGCGATACAACCGTCGAAATTATTTTTTTTAAGAATAGGCGCAAGATTTTCGGGCATAAAATCGCGCCGAATGACGGACATAGTTTTTTCGTCTATCCAAGTATCACGTTCCGGATTAAATTGCCAGAAATGTTGATGGGCATCAATTTTCATCTTGTCCAATTTTTTGCGATTTGGCGTTGCGTTCCCAAATTATCTATACCTAACTCCACTACATCGCCGGCTTTTAAATAACGCGGTGGTTTAAAACCCAAACCCACACCGAATGGCGTTCCAGTTGAAATTACATCGCCCGGCAAAAGCGTCATGAATTGACTTAAATAAGTAACAAGAAATGGAATTTTAAAAATCATATCGTCCGTATTCGAGTCTTGCAATTTTTCGCCATTGACTGTTAACCACATATTTAAAACGTGCGGATCCGGTATTTCATCTTTGGTGACTAAAAACGGTCCAAGGGGCGCAAACGTGTCATTACTTTTTCCTTTTACCCATTGCCCACTGCGCTCAAGTTGAAAGGCGCGTTCGGAAATATCATTGTGTAAAACGTATCCTGCTATATAATTCATCGCTTCGCTTTCGTCCACATAACTCGCTTTTTTGCCGATAACGACGGCTAACTCTACTTCCCAATCCATTTTTTCTGAACTACGCGGAATAATTGTATCATCATTCGGTCCGCATAAAGCCGTAGTTGATTTAAAAAATATAATCGGTTCTGTCGGTAATTGCATACCGGATTCTGTAGCGTGTTTCGCGTAGTTCAAACCAATGCATACAATTTTGGAAGGACGCGCAATTGGCGAACCGAAGCGTAAATCGGCAGTTGATTTAATTGGGGTTAAACCTTCCGCACTATGTTGCACTAAATTTTGAAGTCGCGTTAAACCGTCATTTTCAAAAAATTTTTCGTCGTAATCTTTGAAAAAACGCGCCATGCTGTATAGTTGTTCATTTAAAAGTACACCACATTTTTCTTTTCCGAGTGGTCCGTATTTGAATAATTGCATAAATTAGAAAGTTGGTTAAGGGCAGGCGACAAATAAAAAAACGCGCAAATTCGCCGATTGCAAAATTAATAATAAATTTTAGCGAATCGATGATTTTGCGCGTTTTTCCGATTAAAACTATGTTTATAATTCAAAAATTTGATTCATCAACAGCCATTTCTCTCCTTCTTTTGCTTGCGGCAACGCTTGTTGAAATTGCAACATGAGTTTTTCCCATGCTTGGACGTGTGGATTTTCGGCATCCATTTTACTTTTTTTTTGAAGACTGAAAGCGTCTGTTGTTTCCAAAACCATAACCAATCTATTGCCGACGCGATAAATATCCTCTCGGAGAACACCCGCGTCACGAATACTTTTTTCAATTTCGAGCGGTATTTTTTCGTGATAGCGTTCGTATTCAGCTATCAGAGCTTCATCATTTTTTAAATCAAGTGCGAGGATAAATCGTTGCATATTTTAATTTCGTTGGTTAAGTTGCAAAGATAATAGAGTTTTTCGTAACTATTTAGCACTCATCAAATAGCCGGCGAATTTTTGCTAAGCAAAAAAGTCCGTGAATAGTATAATTAGTAACCTCCTATAATGTTACATTTTTTCAATAAATGAATACTTTAAAAAATAGATTTGCCACTTAATTTTTGCAGATTTACTCAATAATATAAAATAAAAAAGGTTGTTCAGTACTAAAGTATTGGACAACCTTTTGAAATATCTTAACTAAGAGATTTTCTATTTATAAACTGATAACGCTGTATTCAGATCAATTTTGGCATCCGATGCCACTTTATCTTTAACGGCACCGGGAATATCAATACCATAATCAGATAATTTTACACTGAAAGCAGCTTTTGCATTATTCAACGCGCCGTTAGCAACGCTGATAACGGCAGATGTATTCACATCTTTCGTTATGCCGTGCAGCATTAATTTACCGATAACATTAACGGTATAGTTACCATCTTTTTTTATGTTCACGTTTTTAATATCAGTGATAATACCGACAAAAGTTGCTTTCGGAAATTTGTGCGACTCAATATAATTCTCATTGAAATGTTCTTCCATTAAAGCACGTTCAAAATGAAAACTTTTAACCAAAACTGCTACTTCTATTGCACCTGTATTATCGTCAATAACACAAACTGCTTTTGAATTTGATGCTTCTATTTTTTCTAAAGAAGCGTTGGCGGTAGCACTAAAATTTACGTGTGCATCTTTGCTGAAAAAACGTTGCGCAGTAGTGAGCGATAAAATACTAAGTGTGAATAGCGAGCAAAAAAATAATCTTTTCATGTTAAGTGTAGGAATTTAAAGTAATTGAAAATCGTCTTAGGAATGTGAAATAAATAAAGCACCAAACTATACTTATTCTTTTGCCGTGATAATGCCTATCTTTTGCTTTAAATATTTACCTAATATTCGCCTTAAAAGACAAGCATTCCGGCAGAAAAATAATTAAGCCTATTCCGGCATTTTATTTATTTCACATTGCTTACCAAAAAATTCAAACGGTTTAAGTATGATCCGTTTAATAATTTTGTTACAAACTTAACGTGATTTTTTTTTCAAAATATCTTTTTTCAAACAGTTTAAGTAAAGATTAACCATTTTTGTTAAATTGTAAAATATTTATTAACGGA
>JAYTIA010000220.1:0-1965 GCA_043732145.1 Saprospiraceae bacterium | reverse complement strand
AAAAAAACGAGTTGTTTATTAATTCTATCTAAACTATTGTCCTTAAAATTTATGAAACGCATAATCAGCCGCCGCATTTGTTCACCGTCTTGAATTTGCCCGACTTGCAAACCGCCAATCATACTTTGTTGCGCAGGTGATAATGTCGGTGCATTAGCATTTTGACCGAGTATAACGCCGTCCGTATAAGCCGTCAATTGAGTTTGAAAATCCGAAATAGTAATATTGTATTGCGCTAACTTAATTTGGTCGGGCGTAAAAACAATATATGGACTTGCAGGCACCAACCCGTTTTCTATATCAGCTAACCCGTCAATTTTTTGAAGAATGGTTTCTGCTTGACGATCCAATTTTTCTAAATTTTTTTGATCATTGCCGAAAATTTTTATTTCAATCGGATCCGGTGTACTCATCAAATCGCCGAGTAAATCGGCAATGCGTTGTCCGAAGGAAAATTTTAATACGGGTACTGCCGCTTCAATTTGTTTTCTTAAATCATCAATTACTTCAGGTGTTGTTTGCTTATGATTTTTTTTCAATTGAATAGAACAATCGCCAAAATTTTGCGGAATCACCGCAAAACCTAAATGCGTACCGATGCGTCCCGTATAACTTTCTACTTCCGGATGCGCTAAAATTATTTTAACAGCTGTATTTAATATCCTGTCCGTTTCTTCAAGCGAAGTACCGCTCGGCGTATGATAATCCAAAACAATCGTTCCTTCATCTAATTCAGGTAAAAATCCGGTTTCTAAGTTGCTGTAAGCTAAAAAAGCTGAAAGGCAAATTAAAATAATAAACAGCAATGAAAAAATTGGTTTGTTAAAAAACCAAGTCAGCCAAGATAGATTCGATTTTGGGTTTTGGATTTTGGGTTGACGTTTTTTAATTTTTAAAACTTGATTAACCTTTTTTCTAAAATCCCAAGTTTTTGCTCCTGTTACTTTTCCGGTAAAACCAATAATAAGGTGAAGTGCCGGTAAAATCAACCAAGTGACAAAAAAAGAACACGCCATCGTAATCTGCATTGTATCCGACAATTCTCTGAAAAAACTGCCGGCTAAACCACTCATCAAACGAAAAGGAAAATGTATCACAATCGTCGAAAGCGATGAAGCAATCATGGCGGGAAATAAATCGTGTATCGCTTCTTGAACTACGGTGTATTTATTTTTTTCGGGATGCTCTTCGTGTACGCGATAAATTTGTTCGATGATAACAATCGCATCGTCAATGATGAGACCGATACTCGCCGCAATTGCACCGAGCGACATGATATTAATGGTGATACCGACAAGTCGTAAAACACTCACGGTAAATGCAACCGTTATCGGAATTGTTATCATGACGACCAAACTTGCACGCCACGAACGCAGGAAAAATATCATGACCAATATCGCCAAAAACAAACCGATATAAATCGTTTCCAAAACACTTTTTATACTGTCGCCTACAAACGCCGATTGATCGTAATAAGGTTTGAGTTCAATACCGGCAGGTAAAACTTTTTTTACTTCTTCCGCTTTGAGTTTTACATTTTTTGCAAAATCAAGTAAATTAACGCCTTGTTGTTTTACTAAGTCAACAATCACTGCATCATTTCCGTTGGCGTTAATAACAATAAACTCTTGCTGAACTTGCAACTCAATCGCGGCAATATCTTTGAGTTTCGTGATGCGATTACCGTCGTTTTTTACAATCACTTCGCCTAATTCATCCGAATTATTTATGCGCGTGTCTGTTAAATTGACATAAAGTCGGCGAAAATCCGATACACTGCCGTTCGATTGAACAAAATTATTATTATTGAAAACATTGATTAAAGTCGTCGGCGTGATACCGAATGAAGACATTTTTACGACATTTGGAATAATTACGTACTGCTTAGATTTTCCGCCGGTGACAATCACATTCGATATACCTTCCACTTGCGAAAATAAAGGACGCACAATTAAATTGGCATTG
>JAYTIA010000219.1:0-5345 GCA_043732145.1 Saprospiraceae bacterium | reverse complement strand
TTTTCGTCTTTTTCTGTTTTCTTTTTCATGAATAAGTTACCGCGAAAAGGATCTAAGTCTTGTCCTTCCGCATCGCGCAAAGTTAAACTTGTCATCGGACGATAAACGTCTTGTACCCATTCATTCACGTTACCCGCCATGTTATATAGACCAAAATCGTTCGGAAGAAAAGTACGAATTGGCGCAGGACGTGCGGCATGGTCATTCAGATTTCCTGCCATACCCATATAGTCACCCGCACCACGTTTAAAATTCGCCATCATATCGCCTTGATTTTTATCATGACGTTGCCAGCGTACCGTATTGCCGTTCCAAGCATAAATTTTTCTATCCGTTATACGTTCATCTTTAGTTGATGCCATGTTACCTTGCAAACCGAGTGCTGCATATTCCCATTCCGCTTCTGTTGGCAAACGATAAGAAGGTAATAAAATACCGTCTTCATATTGCACTTGACGTTCTGTACCTGTGCTTAAATCTTTGAGACTTTTGCGTTTCGCCGGTGTATATTTAGCGGCTAAGTACGCTTCGGTATTAAAAGTTTCGGCATCTTTTTGATCCGGTGTTTGATTAATAAGTCCTTTTTCAACCAAAAGCATTTCGTTCACGCGATCAGTACGCCATTTACAATATTCTGTTGCTTGTTGCCAACTCACACCAACCACCGGATAATCACGGTAAGAAGGGTGACGCAAGTAATTTTCAACGAACGGTTCGTTGTACGATAATTCTTCGCGCCAAACCAAAGTATCGGGCAATGCTTTTTGATAAACTTCCGGATAAGACGGATAATGTTTACTTAACCAAAACAAGTATTCGAGATAGTCAATATTAGCCACTTCCGTTTCGTCCATGTAAAATGAAGACACTGTAACACGACGCGGCACGTTATTCCATTCAAAAGTAACGTCTTGCTCTGTTAAACCCATATTGAAAGTACCACCTTCAATGAGTACAAGATTGGGTCCTGTAGTTTGACCTTCGTAACTTCTTTTTTCAAAACCACCCCATTTTTTACTGTTGTAACCCCAACCTGTAGTGGAACTGCGTTCTTGTTTTTTGCACGATGTTAGCAGTGTTGCGATACACACCATGCCGAGAAGACTTAATTTAAGCGATTTTTTCATGTAGAAGAAAAACGGTTTTTGAAAATTGCTTGCAAATATACATTGGTAAAAAAACTGCAAAGAAAATTGCGCTTTATTACTTTATATTTAACGTTACGCTACATGATTTATTATTAATAATTTAATTTTTTGGAAAAATTCCTAAAACCAAACACGCGTCGGCGGAATTTTTAAAATAAAATTTCCTTCCCGGCTACCGAATAGTGACTGATAAAACTAAAACTTATCGGGGTTTAGCGAAAACCGCTTAGTACGCAAACAAAACAACGTTTATTTACATTGAACTATTTACCTTTGTTTCCAATAATATTATTATGCAACAACTTTTGATTGACTTTTACTTTCGTTATTGGAAAGGTTGGGGTTGGTTTGGGCATTATCCGGATTGGGCGGCCGCTGTCGTAGATTGTGAAGGATATGATACTACTGAAATATTTGAAAAAGTAAAAATAGCTACCTGTAAAGTAAAATTGGGACAAACTAAATGTGAAACAAATAAAGAATTAATGAAATGGGTGGAAAATATTTCAACTACTGCCGGTATTATCAGAATTTTAGATTTCGGCGGTGCTTTGGGCAGTATTTATTTTCAACACAGAGAGATACTCAATAAATTTCCTCATCTAATTTGGTGTGTTGTTGAACAAAAAGATTTTGTAGAAATAGGGCAAGCGGAATTTGAAGATAATGTTTTAAAATTTGAGTACACAATCGAAGATGCGCTAAAAAAATATCAACCTAATGCTGTTTTATTATCGAGCGTTTTGATGTACATAGAGAAGCCTTACAATATTTTAGAAGAAATTTTTGAAAGTAAAATTCCACATATAATGATTGACAGAACGCCGTTTATTTCGGCTCCTGAAGACAGACTCACCGTTCAAATTGCTATTCCTTCTGTTTATAAAGCAAGTTATCCGTGTTGGATTTTTAGCGAACAGAAATTTTTAAATTTTACTAATCGCTACGCGCACCACATAAAAGAATTTCCCGCCTTCGATAAAAGTAATATTCTGAATTGTAATTATAAAGGGATGATTTTTGAAGTGAAAATTGAAAATTGAAAATTATTTTTTTAATAAAAAAAAGTAATGACTGACAAAATAAAAAAACTGAATTTTAAACAAAATTTAGACCTTCAAATTGAAGTTGTGCCTTTACAAACTTTGACAACTGTAAGCAAAAACTATTTAATTGCACCACATCGTACAAACTTTTACCATATTTTTCTGTTTGAAAATTGCCAACCTACGCATTTTGTAGATTTTGAACCTATTAAAATTGAGCCGTATTCTTTATTATTTATTGGCAAAGACCGTGTGCATCAGTTTGACCAACTACTAAACTATGAAGGAAAAGTTTTAATCTTTACCGATGATTTTTTTTGCATAACAGAAACTGATACCCGTTTTTTGAGAAGTAGTATTTTGTTTAACGACCTTGCAGATAAGCCAACCATCAAACTCAATAAAAACGACTTTGGGAATTTCTCAAATATTTGTAAAAGTATTACAGAAGAATTGAGTTTTCCTGCCGACAATTCAACACACATTTTATTAAAAAATTTGCTTCATAATTTTTTACTTCTTGCTGAAAGAGAAAAACGAAAACTAGGTTTTCCGGAAATAAAAAAAGGTGCAGACCTTGATTATACTTTGCTGTTCCGTGATTTATTAGAAGCAAATTACACAAAACTAAAAAGTGTAAATGATTATTCAAAACTGATTTTTGTTACCGAAAAACGTTTAGGACAAGCCACAGCAAGGGTTTTAGGCAAAACATCAAAAGAAATTATTAACGATAGAATTTTATTAGAAGCCAAACGCTTGTTGGTTCATACTCATTTATCCATCAAAGAAATTGGGCAAGAGTTAGGGTTTGAAGACCCGGCTTATTTTGTTCGCTACTTCAAAAAAAACGTAGAAACTACACCCGTAGAATTTAGAGACACGTACTTTAAAAACGTGAAATAAATAAAGTAAAATTCTCAAAAGTACCATACAATGGCTGATTTATCCGGTAGAAAAAAAGCAAAGCTGCTTCATCTTTGCATCATTAACTAATTTTTAAAATTTTAGCAAATGGACAAAAATAAAGAAGCGTTAACCGCATTTTACAAAAGAGCATTAACTGTAAATAAAGAAACCACACCGACTGCTGTATTGACGGAAGTATTAGGTGATGATTTTATTTCAAGTGGTTCGGTAGAAAGCAAAGGCAAAGCACAACTTATTGGACAAGTTGAATTTTTTTGGAAATTAATTCCGGATTTAAAATGGGAACCACAAGATATTGCTAACGACGGCAATAAATATGTAGTTCGTAGTTTGGTTTCAGGAACGCCGAAGGGCGATTTTATGGGAACACCAACTGATGGCACTAAATCGTTCAAAATAATGTCAATAGATTTCCACACCCTAATTGACGGCAAACTAACTTGCGTACATCATTTGGAAGATTGGGGAACAGCAATTAAACAATTAAAATCGTAATTTTATGAGCACACACATTGATTTTGTACCAAAATGGTTGAGAATTTTAGTTGGTATTTTAGCATTACTCAACATTTTGTTTGGGGTAATGGGTTATTTTGATATGTCTTTGCTTTTCAAAGACAGTTCCGGACTTGACCTGTCTAATGCCGTTTTTAAAAATGCAAATTATGAATTTGCCGCTCGAAATCTTGCCATTGGCTTAGGACTTGGAATAGTTGCCGCAAAAGGAGTTCCCGAAAGTATTGCGATTGTAACTATTATACGGGCTTTGATAGAAATTCAAACTATAATTACATCAGTAGCAACAGGTCATATTTCAGCTATGATTTTAATGCCGGTGGCGTTTTTAATTGTTGAAATATTTATAATTAAAACCTTGCTTGATGTCATTCAAAAAAGAGATGCCATACAATGAAAAAGTTGGGTTGATTCAATTGAAAATCAAAATTATTTTTTCATCAAAAAAAATCGCGTAAAGAAAAATTTCTCTACGCGATTTTTTTTTGTCTGAATCAGAATTAGCGGAATTTTCAGAATTTTCAGAATTAATAAATCTATAGTAATTCTTAATTCTTAATTCTTAATATTAATCAACATTATCATGCAAAAAAGAATTTCCATTAGTGCGCAACTCATTATTTTCATCCACAGCCCAATTTGAATTTTGGCGTTCTGAAGAATGTGGCACGGAATCTAATTTAACACCGCGACGTAAATAAGCCGGTTCGTTTTCCAATTCGATAATCGTTTGCGGATTATTTAATTTGGTATTATTTGTCGTAGCACGTAAACGTTCACGTCTTGCATTTTCTTGAGCCGATTTGCGACGGTTATCTTCATCATTTTCAGGATTACTTTCTCTATTTTCTCTATTACCGGTGAAGTTGGGTTGTTGCGGTTTCGGCTCTGCCGGCGTTTTAGTTTTAGGGAAACGGTTTGATTCAAACTCAACCACATTTTTTCCTTCATTAAAATCAGAGCCCAGGCCGAAAAAATCATTTTTCTTCGGAGTTTCTTTTCTGACGGGTTTTTCGTCGTCAAGTGAGACAATTATTTTTCCATCGTTTTTAGGTTCGGCATGCGGATTTTGCGTATGGCTTTCAAAACCTGTAGCAATAATCGTCACCGCTAATTTATCGCCGAGTGTGTCGTCGTAACAATTTCCCCAGATAAGATTGGCGTTTTCGCCGGCTTCTTCTTGTACAAATTCAGTGATGGAAAAAATTTCGTCCATCGTTACCTCTTTTGTTCCACTCGTGATGTTCAATAAAATTTGTTTAGCACCTTGAATATTATTCTCCTCAAGCAACGGAGAAGAAAGTGCCGCATCAGCAGCTTTCAATGCACGATTATCACCTTCAGCAATACCAATGCCCATAATCGCTACACCTGAACCGCGCATTACGGTACTCACATCTTCAAAGTCGACATTAACGTGACCCGGAACTGTAATAATTTCAGCGATACCTTTTGCTGCAGTTGTTAATATATTATCTGCTTGTGCGAAAGCATTTGTTACAGACAAATTGCCGTAAATCTGGCGCAATTTATCGTTTGAAATAACGATAATTGTGTCCACATTTTTTTTCAAATCATCTAAACCTTCATAACCTTGCGACACACGTTTTCGACCTTCAAAAGTAAAAGGCAAAGTGATAATAGCAACAGTCAGAATACCCATTTCTTGTGCTGTTTTTGCAATAATGGGCGCGGCACCCGTACC
>JAYTIA010000218.1:0-1969 GCA_043732145.1 Saprospiraceae bacterium | reverse complement strand
AGCATCATTTTGTTTTTGGCAATTATCGCAAGGTAAATTAAGTTTGACTATAGACACGCGCTCCGGCGGCAATGGCGTTCAACTCGGCGATAGAAAACTCGAAGCAGCAGAAATTGTAACGATTAAAAGCAAAGCGCATGAAACGCCCTTTCAAACAACGCGTCATTTTACAAAATTGATGTGTAACGCAGCGCGGATGCCGAAAAAACCGGTATATGGTATCAATGATTGGTATTTTGCTTACGGCAACAACTCAGAAAAATTAATTTTGGATCATACCACACTTATGTCAAATTTCGCTGAAGGTTTAGACAATCGTCCGTTTTCTGTCATTGATGCCGGTTGGTTTAAAAGCAGTATGAACGATAGCGGTTTCGGAGATGATATGCTTGAGGCGAATGAAAAATTTCCTAATATGGCAAAACTTTCTCAAAAAATAAAAAAAATAGGCATGCGACCCGGGATTTGGACGCGCCCACTGTGTGCCAATCCAAAAGATAAAATTTCGTTATTCTTGCCATTGATTAAAGGCAGAGAAACGCGCTTTCCTATCTTGGACCCTACCTTAGCTGAAAATTTAGAACGCATAAAAACTACATTTAAAACATATAACGATTGGGGTTATGAGATGGTAAAGTTTGATTACACCACGTTCGATATTTTCGGCAAGTGGGGTTTTGAAATGATGAGAGATAAGACGATGACATCGGAGAATTGGCAGATGAACGACAACTCGAAAACAAATGCGGAAATTATTTTAAATCTTTACAAAACAATTCGCGCAGCAGCCGGTTCAACTTACATTATCAGTTGTAATACAATGAGTCATTTATGCGCCGGTATTTTTGAATTAAATCGCATTGGTGATGATACTTCGGGGCAAGAATGGGAACGCACTCGAAAAATGGGTGTGAATACTTTAGCTTTCCGAAGTTTACAGCACGGTACTTTTTATGCATGCGACGGTGATTGTTTGGGACTGACAACAAAAATTTCTTGGGCGAGAAATAAACAATGGCTTGAACTCGTTGCGAAAAGCGGCACACCACTTTTTATTTCTGCGCAAGCCGAAGCAGTCGGTCCGGAACAAAAAATTGCCATTAAAGGAGCGTTTAAATTAGCGTCTCAAAATTTACCTGTCGCAGAACCTTTGGATTGGATGGAAAATAATTTTCCAAAAAAATGGAACTTGAATAATAAAATAGAAAATTTTGATTGGAGTTGATTGGGATTAAATAATATTTTTTATTTTTTGAAAATATTATTTAAGTTAAAGTTTATTTTTATCTTTGTAGTAATTCGTAAAACTAAATTTTAAATTTCTTAAATTAACAAGATTATGTTTTCAAATCTTTCTACTATCGGTAAGTACCTTTTTTTGGTACCATTTTTAGTTTTTGGCGTACAGCATCTTATAAAACCCGATGCAATGGTTTCTACGGTTCCTGTTCCGGGCGGAATTTTATGGGTTTATGTTACAGGAATAGCCATGCTTGCTTTTGTAGCAAGTGTTTTGATTGGTAAATACGATAAACTTGCTGCTGTTTTATTGGCAGTAATGATTACTTTTTTTATTCTTCTGATGGATATTCCGGTTTACTTAAAAGATCAAACGATAATTGCTGCTTTTATGAAAAACATTGGCTTTGTAGGCGGTGCTTTAATGTATGCGGGCGCACTATCACGCGATAACAGAATAATCGGTTGATAAAAACTGAATTAAAAAAATAGTCGTTACATTTAACATGTTGCGACTATTTTTTTTAGCTGATGAAAACAGAATTTGTTTGGAATGAACAATAAAATAAAATTAATTATTCATCATTTCAAAAAAATTATTTTCCGCCTACTAATACGTCTTGCAATTTTTTCAAATCATCCCATTTGTTTGCGGCGGCGAGTCCGGCTTGTTGCGCCCATGAAGACGGATTATGAATAGCAAAACGTTTACCGCCCGCGTTTAAAATAT
>JAYTIA010000217.1:0-5352 GCA_043732145.1 Saprospiraceae bacterium | reverse complement strand
TTTAAAAGTGGACAAAAGTACAAACCTTAACCGGTAATTTTTTCATAAAAAAAACCTGTTTTCGTAAAATTAATCAATAAAGTAAAACAAATCTCCTTACTTTTGCTTTTAGTTTAAGTACCAAAATAATAAATGATTTTCTTTCATTTTTCATTCATCATTAAAAGTTAAACGGGGTAATTTTTTGAGCGAAATTATTTTAAACATCGAAGACGTTGATTTAGTCGCCTTATACGGCGAAAATAACGTGAAGTTAAACCTCATTCGTAAAGCCTATCCGGACGCAACGATTACATCGCGCGGCAGTCAACTCAAAATTAAAAGTGAGAAAAAAGGCGACAGCCAAGGGATTAAAGATCGCATCGAAGCCATGTATCGTATGCTGCGCGACGGCAAAGAATTGAGCACGCAAATAGTTGAGGATATGTTGAAAGGCGGAAATCCGCACGAAACGCGCTTATCAACCGGTGCCGATAATTCGACGATTGTTTACGGCAAAGACGGCACACCGATAAAAGCCAAAACGCGCAATCAAAAAAAATTGGTGGACGCGATTGAAACGCAAGATATTGTTTTTGCTATCGGTCCCGCTGGTACCGGCAAAACTTATGTGGCAGTCGCAATGGCTGTACGTGCTTTAAAAAACAGGCTCGTCAAACGGATTATTTTAACGCGACCGGCAGTGGAAGCGGGAGAAAACTTAGGTTTTTTACCCGGCGATTTAAAAGAAAAAATTGATCCGTATCTGCGTCCCTTATATGACGCACTCGATGATATGTTTCCTGCCGATAAACTTTTGCAGTTTATTGCGAATAGAACCATCGAAATTGCACCGCTCGCATTTATGCGCGGACGTACTTTGAACGATGCGTTTATTATTCTCGATGAAGCACAAAACACAACGACGATGCAAATGAAAATGTTCTTGACACGTCTCGGACCCAATTCAGTTTGTGTTGTCACCGGCGATATGAGTCAAATTGATTTGCCGTATAGCGTAAAATCCGGTTTTCGGCACGTACTCGAAATATTGCGCGATGTAGAAGGCATTGGTCATGTTTATCTCACTACTGAAGACGTTGTACGCCACCGCTTGGTAAAAGAAATCATCAAAGCGTATGACGTGGATGATGAAAAACGTCGCGCCATTCGTTTACTCGGCGAAAGTAAAGACCATAATTCAAAAGATGTGGCAGAAAAACTTATAGAATCTGCAAAAATGGATGAAGCGATTTCGAAAAACGAACCGCCACCCGGTTCCAACGGTTCTTCGATTGTTCCGCCGGATATTTCTACGAATGGAATTCATTAAAATAAACAACGCCGATAAAATTGTAATGATTTTATCGGCGTTTCTTATTTCAGTGCATAAATTTAAGCAACTGCATAATCCGTCAAAGGACGAACGGAAGGCGGTTGAAACCCCAGTACTATATCTTCTCGCGGAACACCCAACTTGACCAATTCTTCAGCAATACGAATATCGGTATTGTTTTCCATCAACCAAATTTTTCCGTCGGGTTTGATAGTGAAATGAATATTGATGTAATTTTTAAATTCTTCTGTACTATCCCAACCAATCGTGAGCCATTGATAATGGTGATGTTTAGTGTCAAAAATCAATTGTTCTTGAACTTCGCCGTTAGTTGAGTTTTTATAAGGTGCCACTTTTTCTTCAAGCAGATGCACGATTAGGTTTTGATATTTTCTTATTTTTTCCATTCTTTAATTATTTGAGTTGAAATATTTACAACAATAAATTTAATCCCCATCTTCCGGCAAATATGCATCACACTTTCGTCGCGCAAAAAACGCGCTTTATAAATAACTTCACTGACAGCTAAATATAAAACCCGGTCTTTTTCCTGTTCCGCTATAAATTCTTCATAAAACTGATATTGTCCGGACACTTCGTAAAATTCGTAAATAAAAGAATCTTTTGCAAAGGTTTTAACCTCAACAGCAATCTTGTCTATTCCTTTCTCTGCGGCAATTACTCTTTCCGCGCCCAAATCTACACGCAAAATATGAGGTTTTGCTTTTAAATAATAGGGATCATGTGTAATAGTCCATCCATTTGCTTCAAGGGCTGCTTTGACTGCATCGTGATATATGTCTTTCGCCATACTTTGTTTGTTTTGTTGACAAAATTAAGCATTTTTTGCAGAAAAACGTTACGTACGCTATTTTTTCCGATTTTTGACTTGAATTTAAAAAATTAAAGCATCACTGAGCAGAATTTTTAGAATTAAAGAATTACCGGAATTTAAAAGCAAAAAAAATTCTAAAAATTCGAGTTCAAACATTTTCACATCTCTGAATGTGTCTTAACAAAAATTGTATTAGGGTGTTCATCTCCAAAATTTTTAAGTAGAATGAAATATGCTTTTTGCCATAAAGTTTTTGCTTCAGAGGGTTTCCCAATTAGATAATATACAGAGGCTAAATTATTTAGTCGGTTTGCAACGATTGGATGGTCCTTACCAAAGTTTATCATATCACTTTCTAATGCTATTTTCATTAAACTGGCAGCTTCTTTATAGCTACAAATATCAGAATACAATAACCCTAAATTGGATTGACAATTTGCAATTGTTGGATGATCTTTGTTAAAGTTTTTCAAATTATTTTCCAATGCACTTTTCAATAACTCAATAGCCTCGTTGTAAAGTCCTAAATCACGATACACCAATCCCAAATTAGATTCGTAAACTGCAATATTTGGGTGATACCTGCCAAAATTTTTAATGTCGCTTTCTATTGCTTTGTTCAGCAAGATGATAGCTTCATAATTACGCCCTAATATCCTATAGGTTTCTGCTAAGTTGGATTGACTTCCGGCAGTATTCGTGTGATGTTCTCCATAATTTTTAATATCGTTTTCTAATACATTTTCTAGTAAGTAAACTGCTTCATCGTAACGACCCAACTCTGAATATAAATTAGCCAAATTGGATTGGCGAGCAGTTATTATTCTATGATTTTTCTCAAAAATTGTTTCAGCTATTCGCAATGATCGTTCACTATTTTGAATTGCGTTTGAATAGAACCCCATTTGAAAATCAATACTCCATAAACTATTTAGCAATTTAGAGATGTTCTCACTATTCTCATTAAAAAACAATTGTTTCAAACGTTCTGCAAACAATTTAATTTCGTTTTTTTCAAAAAGGTTGTGTTCAGGATTTATGTTATTATAAAAAGATGAATCTGCAACAATACCAATATACTTTTCCGCAAACTCCGCATTCACCTCCAAATGTTTTACAACCACATCCGCAATCAAAGGGTGCATTTTATACGCCGGTTTATTGTCGGCGGTTTTTTCTTTTTCAAGCCAACCGCGTTCAACTAAAACGGTTAAAGTTTGTGCAATGTCGTGTTTCAAGTCGAAAATTACAAAATGTTTTTTCAAATCTTCGCGCTTGTATGCCGTTGCGACGGGTAATAATGCCATCACTTTCAGTATTTGTTGCGCGGTATCGCCCAAGTTTTTTACCTCTTTGAAAATTAACCAAATATAATCTTCAATTTTTGCGCGTTTCGGATTGTCTTTTAAACTGTCGCCGTGTGTACCGGTGGAAACAATATCTTCATTCAGTTTTTCGTCGTGAATGAATCTGGTTTCAATCATCGTTTGCAGTTCATCAAAAGAAAAATCGGCGTTTTCAAGAGCTTTCGCCACCAATTCAATCAGTAATGTGTGATAAAATAGTTTTTCCAATAGCGATTTAATCGCCTCACTGGATGGTGAGACGCGATGAATCGCGTCTGTACAAACAGACGGTGCAAATTTTTGAAATAATTTAACGGCTTCATCAGGCGGTAAATGTTCGATGTTTACGGTTGTCCATTCCGGCGGTTGTTCGCGTGAGGTGATTAAAAAACAACAATGAGCGGTATCAAAAAGCGTTTTGTTAATCAATAAATCACCTAAATCATTGGCGTTGTCCAACACAATTAAAGTACTTTCCAAATTATTTAATTGGTGCAACACCAATTGAAAAGCATTATTTATTTGCTTGCCTTCTATTAAATTGCGTATATCTTGTTCGATGTGCAAAGATTTCAAAAGAACAATATTATTCACAAAAGTTTCCGCCAAACTTGATTGAACTGTTAACCACGCGAGATGCGCGTAATCTTTTCCGAACTGAACAACATATTTCGTCGCCACCGAAGTTTTACCGATGCCGCCGATACCGTTCACTAAAACTATTGGTTTGTTTTCCGATAAATGTTTTGAAATAATTTCTAATTCCGTATCGCGCCCCAAAATATGCGCGGCATTTATCGGAATACCTGTGGTGAGCAAACGCGGAATTTTAACCATTTGCTCGTTGATTACATAAGTGATATTGTCGCCAATATGTGCATCACGACCAGCGTGCAATTCGCTGTCGCTGATTGTATTTTTTTGTTTAGGTATTGTATCCATGTTTTTTGCCGCAGGGTTTTTATGAAGTAACAAAAATAAATAAATTAAATCTAAATCAACGTATTTTTGCAAAAAAATATCGAATGACTAAAAGCATTTTCCTTTTCCTAGTTTGCTTCACCACAACCGCTTTCGCACAAAAAAATATTTTACGCGGATACGTTTTCGATAAAAATGGCGGACAACCGATTCCTTATTCAAACATCATTGTTCAAAATACAAATGTCGGTACGACTGCGGATGTGAACGGATTTTATCAAATGTCGAATGTGCCGACGGGAAATTATTTTGTCGCTGTTACTTCCGTTGGTTTTGATAGTGTTGTTGCGGCGATGACTTTCAAAGAAAACGATATCTTCAACCGCAGTTTCTATTTGAATGAAAGCGAAAAAAATTTGGCAACCATTGAAGTGTCGTCGCAAAGAGAAATTAAACGCGAAACACCGGCTGTTTCGCTCATCACGATTACACCGCGACAAATAAAAGATTTAGCTTCAGTGGGCGGAGAACCGGATATTGCTCAGTACTTAACAGTTTTGCCCGGCATTATTTCTACGGGAGACCAAGGCGGACAGATTTTTATTCGCGGCGGTTCGCCGGTGCAAAATAAAATCTTATTGGACGGTGCTGTTATTTACAATCCGTTTCACTCCATCGGTTTTTTTTCGGTGTTTGAAACGGAAACAATTCGCTCTGCGGATGTTTACACGGGCGGTTTCGGTGCGGAATACGGCGACAGAATTTCGGCGGTTGTGGATTTGAAAACACGCGAAGGCAACAAGACTAATTTGTCAGGCATGGCGAGTATTTCGCCATTTATGGGAAAAATACTTTTGGAAGGTCCGTTAGTACGCATGAAAGAAGAAAACGGTTCAAGTGTTTCTTTGTTGGTGACGGCGAAACATTCTATTTTA
>JAYTIA010000216.1:0-1970 GCA_043732145.1 Saprospiraceae bacterium | reverse complement strand
TGGAATGAAGGTCGCGGTACAAAAACATAATTGCTTGGAAACCGGCTGACTTCATTATAAAATTGGTCTAATCCTTTTTTGTCTTGTTCAGAAAATCCGCTTCGCTGACCCATACAAGGTGGGCAAGTAGTAGTTTGGTTATTGCTAAGGCATTCAATTGTCGTTTGATTATTTTTGCTAAATGCCATAGAAGAATAATGCATAATCGAACAAAAATCATAACCTCCGAAAGCCGTTCCCGCTTCTATTTGAAAATTATGTTCCGTACCCGAAGTCATATTTTCGGTATGTATACGCACAAACTTGTCTCTATCACTGCGACTCTGCTCATGATAAATACCCGCAGCATGAAGTAATTCGTGCCAAATCGTTGCTTGGCTTGCTGAACCTGATAGAAATAAGGGTTGTTCACCACCTTGCCGTCCGACCGGTGATTGTCCGGCACCTTTAATGGCGGATGAGAATTGAATGCTAACATAATCCTCTTGATTTGTGTATGGAATGAGACTTAGTTCCAATTGTCGGTTCATAGCATTTAAGGCATCACAAACCATTTTTTGCATATTATTGTCCAAAATAGAATTATCAATAAAGATCGGAATCTCTGCATTACGCCATTTATAATCGCGGTTATTTTGAGCATAACTTTGTGTTTTAGGAAAATCATTACCAACAATAATATCATCATTCAAAATAAAATAATGCCCTTCTTTTTTCACAAAATATTCGGCTGCTTGCGTTGCAAATGGTAAGCGTATATTCATTTTTATATAGCCATCACCGGCTAATACACGGGAATTTGCAGCATTAGCAGTAGTAGTGGGTAATCCTCTGTTGGTTTTTATATCTTGAGCATTTAACGCACAATGTATTCCTATTAAATAGAATAAAATTAAAAGGGTATTAGAATACAATAATGATTGAAGTGTACGAATAAAAATAGGCGAAAAAAAAGACGTTTCCATTTTGAAATATATTTAAAGTTAAGAATAAAAATTAAGGTTTGACATAAAAAAAAATTTCTTATCAACACAAAGTTACGTTCCGTATTTTTCAACTTTATCACTACTTTTAGTGATTTTGTTAAAATTCACATTTATTTAACTATCATCTTTCCTACATGCAATCTAATATGCAACATATAAAGTCAGATCATAGAGATTAAAAATAAGACTACTAATACAGCTTTTAGTATTTTCTCAAATATACCGGAGTTATGAGCTTTTTGTAAATTAAAAAGTTCACAACCGAACATTTTTAAATAAAAAACCAACTAACCAATTAGAAATACACCATTTTCATACATCAATGTACCGTCGGCAAAAATTTTTCCGCCATTGGTCATATCTGTTATCATATCCCAATGAACGGATGATTGATTTTTTCCGCCACATTGTTGATACGATTGCCCGATTGCCATGTGAACAGTGCCGCCGATTTTTTCGTCGAATAAAATATTTTTTGTGATGCGCCCGATACCGGTGTTTGTGCCGATGGCAGCTTCGCCGAATTGTCGCGCACCTTCAATGGAAAAAATATTATCTAAAAAATCTTTGCCACGTATCGCATCCCATTTTTCGACAATACCGTTTTTTACCCAAAGCGTAACGCCTTCTACTTCTACGCCGCCGTAAATACTGTTGAGCGTAAAGTGAATTTTTCCGTTTACTGAATCTTCTACCGGCGACGTATAAACTTCACCGGAAGGCATATTTGTTTGTCCGTCCGAATTTATCCAAGTGCGTCCTTTTGTATTGAAGTAAATATCTGTTCCGGAATTTTCATTGACGTAACGCACCGATTCTTTTGTGTTGAGGTAATCAACGATGTGCTGTTGTTGCGCACGTAAATCAAGCCATGCTTGCGTTGAATCGGGTTCAAATAATTTGCAAGCATTGAAAACAAAGTGTGTGTATTCTTCCAAACTCATACCCGCGTCTTGTGCTGCTGCGTCGGTCGGGTATTGACAC
>JAYTIA010000215.1:0-1979 GCA_043732145.1 Saprospiraceae bacterium | reverse complement strand
ATGAAAGCATCAAACAAAAATATGTCCGCGTTCCTTATCTGAACAGTTCTCTTTTCGAAATAAGTGATCTCGAAGATCAAACCATCCGCATCAACTCACTCGACAATTCAGCGCAACTTGACTTAATCAGTTCAACTGTTTTAAAGGAGGCAAAAAAGAAAAACGAAAAGTTGCCTGTACTCGATTACCTTTTCAAATTCCTCGACGCGTTTGATTTTGCCAGCGAAGGAACAGAAGATATTGAAGAAGATTCTAAAACGCTAATCAATGCTTCTGTTTTAGGAAAAGTATTCGAAAAAATTAACGGCTACAAAGACGGTTCTATTTTTACTCCCGGTTTCATTACCATGTACATGTGTCGCCAGTCGATACGTTTGGCTGTCATCCAGAAATTCACGGAAGCATATAAATGGAACATCACCGAATTTTCTGATCTTAAAAATTATTTAACTGATCGCAAAAGCAGCAAAGACATTTTAGAATTTAACACTGTCATCAATTCATTGCATGTATGCGATCCTGCTGTTGGCTCCGGGCACTTTCTTGTTTCTGCACTCAACGAATTAATTGCCATCAAATCTGAATTGGGTTTGCTTGCAGACGACAAAGGCGACCGCATACGCGATTATGAAATTGAAATTGCAAACGATGAATTAATTATTACCGACTACAACCGGGCAATTTTTGAATACCAGGTTGTAAACGGAAAACCGTTAAGCAAAGAAGCACAGCGTTTACAGAAAACACTCTTTCATGAAAAGCAAACGATTATTGAAAACTGTTTGTTTGGTGTTGACATCAATCCCAACTCTGTAAAAATTTGCCGGCTACGCTTGTGGATTGAGTTGCTCAAAAATGCTTACTACAAGGAAACCGGGGGTGAGGTTTTTAATGAACTCGAAACCCTTCCCAACATTGACATCAACATCAAATGCAACAATTCTCTTATTAGTCGTTTTGCACTTGACGCCGATTTAAGCAAAGCGCTTAAAAGTATTAAGTATAACATTGAAGCATATAGAGGGTTTGTAAATGATTATAAGAATGAAAAGAATCGTGATGTAAAAAGAGGATTGCAAAAAATTATTGATGCTATTAAGTCTGATTTTCGAACTGAAATTTATAACAACGATCCAAAAGTAGTTTCGCTTAGCAAGAAAGGCGGTGAGTTATATAACATGCTCAATCAACAAAAACTTTTTGAGTTGGATGCTAAAGAGAAAAAGAAATTTAAAGAAAAGAAAGAAAAACTTGAAGCTGATATACGTAAGCTAACGCAAGAAGTTGAAGCAATAAAATCAAATGCCGTTTATAAAAATGCTTTTGAGTGGAGATTTGAATTTCCGGAAGTGTTAGACGATAACGGAAATTTTATAGGGTTTGACGTAGTGATCGGGAACCCGCCATATGGAGTAAAACCGAATAAGTTTGAAAAAGAAAATTACGATTCAAGATATAAAGCAACGAACGACATTTATACCATGTTTATTGAGTTGGGTACTCAGATTACAGGCACGAATGGAAACATTAATTTTATCACTCCAATAACTTGGCTCACCGGATCAAAATATATAAATACAAGAAAATTATTCATTGATAAAGTTTCTTTGTCTAAAGCAATAAATCTTCCTTATAATATTTTTTCTGGTGTTTTTGTCGATACCGGCATATACTTTTTTGAAAAGAAGTCGTTAAATGAGAGTTTAGTTTTTGAATTTAATCCAAAAAGTAAAATTCAAATTGACGATTTAGCGAAAATTGAATTTAAAAGACTCCTCAGAAATTCTTGGTCTACAAAAGACGATTTAAAAATTAATTTAAACGAAGCAGACAATTCCATTTTTTCAAAACTTGATGCTATCGAAACAACACTTGGTAACTTATCAGAAACAGCAAGGGGAATTTTGGCAGAAAAAAGTGAATATAAAACAACGATTTCCGAAGATCTAAAGAAAGTTTTTACAGGCAATCTGAACAGA
>JAYTIA010000214.1:0-1984 GCA_043732145.1 Saprospiraceae bacterium | reverse complement strand
ATCAAATGCCGAAACATTTGGTACAAGCACTTATCTCTACCGAAGACGAACGTTTTTATGCACATTCCGGCATTGATGCACGTGCTTTATTGCGCGTTTTTAAAGGCGTTTTTTTCTTGCAACGCGGACAAGGTGGCGGCTCTACGATTTCAATGCAGTTATCTAAACTCTTATACAGTGATCGAGATTTCAAAAATAAAAATAAACTTGAAAAACTACTCGGATATTATTACCGCAAACTAAGTGAGATGATAACCGCTATTAAACTTGAACGCGCATACACGAAAGAAGAAATTTTAGCGATGTACCTTAATAAGTACGATTTTGGATATAATGCTTATGGTATTCGCGCAGCATCGGAAATTTATTTTGCTAAATCACCGGAACAATTAAATATCCAAGAAGCTGCTACTTTGGTAGGTATGTGTAACAATTCTTCGCTTTTTAATCCCGTTAAACGCAATGAACGGACGAAAAATCGTCGTAATTTAGTACTCGAACGCATGGAACGCAACAGCTATTTACCCGCCGGTAAAGCGGCACAATTAATGGCATTACCCCTAGATATTTCAAAATTTAAAACACGCTCGCACAACGACGGCTTGGCGACTTATTTCAGAACGAGTTTAGCAGATGAAGTTAAATCGCTGATCAAAAAAAACGGTATTACCAAAGCAGACGGTACATTTTATGACGTTTATCGCGACGGTCTGAAAATTTATACTACTATTGATGCCGATATGCAAAAAATGGCGGAAGATGCTATGAACGAACACATGGCGCAACTGCAATCAAAATTTTTTAAAGTTTGGGCGGGAAAAGACCCTTGGCGTTACGGGGATAAAGATCAAATCCCCGGCCACTTAGCAGCTTTAGATGCAAGTGTTAGAAATTCAGATCGTTATACGCTTTTGCGCAGTCGTTTTTTAGATGATGTTTCTGAAAAAGTTGAAAAAAATTTTACAAAATTCAATTTGCAGGATTATGATATAAAAACAATGATAAAAGCGGAAACGCAACCCGCTATTTTAGATGATATTGATGATAAACGCGCCGAAATTTTGCACCAAATAATGATTAGTGAATCATATACACTGTTGAAACAAGCATGGAAAAATTTACAGGCAGAAACAGCTAAAGTTTTTAATCAACCGGTAAAAATGCGCGTGTTTGCACACAATACGGCGGGCGAAAAAGATACTGTAATGACACCTTTAGATTCGGTACGCTATCACAGGATGCAAATGCAATTAGGTTCTATGGGTATGGATCCCACTACCGGTTTTGTGCGTTTTTGGATAGGTGGTATCGGGCATAAATATTTTCAAGTTGATCACGTCAAAGTTGATAGACAAGTCGGTTCTTCTTTCAAACCCTTTGTTTATTCCGCTGCAATTGCACAATTCGGCGTATCGCCGTGTATGGTCGTTCAAGATGTGGCGCAAACTATTAGTCGAGGAGAAGGCAGTTTTGGTTTATCATCAGATTGGACTCCGAGAAATTCGCACGGATATTCCGGCGGTTCGATGACTTTGTTCGATGCACTGAAAGAATCGTTGAATACGGCTTCCGTCAGACTCGTCAAAGATATGCAATCAGTTCAACCCATACGTGATATTGTGCGCGAAATGGGTATTGATGTAGATGCAAAATATTCTAACGGACAATTGCGAATACCGAAAAGTCCGGCGATTTGCTTAGGTGCTGCCGATTTAACTGTTTATGAGATGACCGGTGCTTATGCTACTTTCGCCAATAATGGCGTTTATCATAAACCGATTTATATGCGCCGCATTACCGATAAACACGGTAAACTTTTATATCAATCTGCTTTCGAAACGCACCAAGCATTGCCTGAAAATGCGGCTTATGTCATGCAACAAATGTTGAAATATAATGTGAAACAAGCACCGGGTATAGTAAATTTGAAAAGTGATATTGGCGGAAAAACCGGAACTACCAATGATTTTCGTGATGGTTGGTT
>JAYTIA010000213.1:0-5389 GCA_043732145.1 Saprospiraceae bacterium | reverse complement strand
CTAAGGTAAGAGCAACATGCGGTTTGATGACACATATATTCGGATCAATCGCAACTGCACTGCTTTTTTGGCTTTTTTAACCCATTATTCGCATAAATTGTTAATTATAAAAAGTGTCCCATTATTTCTCTTTTTGTATCTAAATAACCTTTATTTTCCGGTTGCGGTTTAATAATAATCGGTTCGCGTGAAACAACTTCAATACCTGCCGCTTGCAATTCATCCATTTTTAATGGATTATTTGTAAGCAACCGAATTTTTGAAATGCCTAAATCAGTTAAAATAGTAATTGCATCACCGTAATGTCGCGCATCTTGTTCAAATCCGAGTTCGATATTAGCTTCTGCCGTATTTAATCCCGCGTCTTGCAAACGATAAGCTTTGAGTTTATTAAGTAAACCGATCCCTCTGCCTTCTTGTCGCAAATAAATAAGTATGCCGCCTTCAACCTGAATGCGCTTCATCGCTGCATTCAACTGTTCACCGCAATCGCAACGATGCGAGTGAAAAACATCACCCGTCATGCACTCCGAATGAATGCGCACCAATACTGATTCTTTTTTATTGAAAGGTCCAAGTGTTACAAATGCCAAATGCGGCATTTGTTCCGTTTTTTTTCGAGCGTAAGCGATTATTTTAAAATTTCCCCAATCAGTGGGCAATGTGGTTTCAACTTGTTTTTTTAATTTGTGGCGCGTCATTAAGTCGAATAAAATTTTTTAAAAAAGTCTTTCAAACTATATTGACGAATAAGGGTAGTCTTTATTTGACCCTAAGTGCATTTATCAGTTATCAGCAAACCGATAATCGATAATTAATAACCATTATCATACCATCATAGAATTTCGATATGCTAATGCCAAACGTATTTTTTCATAAGAAATCTCACCGGCGAAATTTTCAAAAATATCTCTTAAGCGCAACGGTTCGGGTAGCGTCGGCACGAGTGCGGCAATTTTATCACATTCTTTTTGACTGATAAACTCTAAGATATTGACTGCTCCGCCTTCTTCATAAGATTTTAAAAGATGCGTGTAAACAGTGCCGACCGAAAACATTCGTTGCGCCGCAATGTCTTCAATGCTCAAACCGTCGGAGTAAAGTTTCAGCGTTTGAAGATGTGTCGGCAAAAAAATTTCTTTCTGTTTTGCCGGTGTGCGTTCCTTGGGAGCATATACTTTTTTTTCTTTCGGCACTTTCGGCGGCATCACGAAAGTCGAATGACTGCCTAAAAAAATTTGTATGCGGTCAATAAATGATTGTCCGTACTGTAACCACTTTTGCTCACCTACACCGCTGATATCTCTAAATTCATCTTCATTCATCGGTACATCTAAAGAAATATCTTGCAACGTAGCATCTGAAAAAATTACATAAGGCGGTACACCACGCGACAACGCCAATTCGCGCCGATATTCTGCCAAAAACTGAAACAACTCGTTACGCGTTTTTGAACGCGGTTCGGGTTTAACGGCAATGGATTTTTTGATGAGTGCTTCGCGTTCTTTAGTAGTTATGAATTTATACAATTCAATTTTTGCACCGTTGAACAACACCTCTCGACTTAATTCCGTGAGTTTGAGTTTGTGTTTATCGTCGTAAGCAATTTCGAGATAACCTAATTGCAAAATTTGCCAGATATAAGATTGCCATTCCATCGCCATATATTGTCTGCCAGCACCGTAAGTTTTTATTTTGTCGAAACCGGCTTCCAAAATTTCTTGTCGTGCAGAACCACGCAATACATCAATCAAAATCCCCATTGTTGCTTGTTCTTGCAATCGCGCAACGGCAGACAACGCCATTTGTGCAAACATAGTGCCGTCCATATATTGCGGCGGCGACAAACAAATATCGCAATTGCCGCAATCATCTGTATTACTTTCGCTGAAATAATTGAGCAAGATGCGTCGGCGACAAATATGCGCGTCGGCATATTGCATCATGCGATCGAGTTTGGCATTTTGAACTTCTCTGTTATGCGGATCTGCCAATTCGTCAAACATACTGCGATAAGCATTCACATCGCCGAAACTGAAAAATAAAACAGTATCTGCCGGTGCGCCGTCGCGTCCGGCGCGTCCAATTTCTTGATAATAGCTTTCAATATTTTTCGGCAAATTATAATGAATAACCCAACGCACATTCGATTTATCAATACCCATACCGAATGCAACAGTAGCACACACAACTTGAATTTTATCGTTTTGAAAATTTTGCTGCGTTTTTTCTTTCTGGCTGCTTGAAATTTGTGCGTGATAAGGTTCAGTTTTAATATTTTTTGCCCAAAGTTTTTGTGCCAATTCTTCCGAACTTTTTCTGCTCAAACAATAAACGATACCCGCTTGTCCCGGACGCGATTTTATAAAGTCAACGATTTGTTCAATACGACTTTGCGCCGGTCGTACTTCAAGATATAAATTTGGACGATCGAAACCGGCGACAAAAATTTCAGGTTCAATAAAATTTAATTGTCCGGCAATATCGCGACGCGTAAGTTTGTCGGCAGTTGCTGTGAGTGCCAACATTGGAATATGCGGAAATTGGTTTTTTATGAAACCGAGTTGCGTATATTCTTGTCTAAAATCGTGACCCCAAGCGGAAATACAATGCGCTTCATCAATCGCGATGAGACTGACATTCAAACTTCTCAACACCGGCGCAAAACCTTGAGACACTATTCTTTCCGGCGACACATATAAGAGTTTTAAAGTTCCGGCAAGTAATTGATTTTCTACATCTTGTTGCTCCTTATAGGGCATCGAAGAATTTAGAAAACTTGCAGCAATACCGTTTGCACGCAGAGCAGTCACTTGATCGTTCATCAAAGAAATTAAGGGCGACACAACAATTGCGACCCCAGGCAAAGTCACCGCCGGAATTTGATAGCACATACTTTTCCCACCACCCGTCGGCATAATGACTAAACTATCGCGTTTATCATAAACGGTTTGAATAATTTCCGCTTGAACGGAACGAAAAGAATCGTAACCGAAATATTTTTTTAGTGCCTCTTGTGCGTGATCTAAGTTCATTTTATTTTTATGATAAACTTACTGACGATAGACTTATTGATAAAGGACGATAGATTTTGTCCATTTTCAATATGTCTATCGTCAGTATGTCTATCGTTAGTAAATCTACATTTAATTTTTCTGCAAAAATAAACATTTAAAACAAATTATTTTAATTAATTCGCTTTTAACGGTTCATACTTTTTAAATAAAGAGTATTTCATAGACTCGACATTGCTTTGATATTTTGCCCAATCATTTGCGAAAAAATTATTGATTTTATCGAAAAGTTTGGTGGCCGTTTCTTTCGCTTTATCTAACGCAAAGGTTGCATTGGCAGTTGATTTCCCCGATATGGAATTCATGAGACCCATTGCATGAAAAGTTTTATCCATTAAATTATCTGAACTTCTGACAATGCCTTTTGCATCGCGTGGAGCCATGAACATTTTTTGCAAATTGAGGATACTGTCTTTCAAAGATTTTCCTTGTTTTGTCAAATTTGTTTTCACGCTGTCCGGCGAAATCGTTGCCATATCCATCTGACTTTCTACGATGCTAATTGTTTTGTTCGCATCTTTCAAACGATTGAACGCATCGGTTGATTTTTCTACTAATATACGCAAATCTTTCATGCCGGCATCGTGGGCTTCTAAGTCTTTAGCGGAAATCTCGAGACGCGGATCGAATTTTACATTGATGAAAGTTGAATCTTTTGCACCGGTTGTATTTGCTACAACAATTTTATAACGACCCGGTAAAACCTTACCGCCGGAACCGGATTCGTCTTCATCTTTTTTCGTTTCTTCCCAACTCGGAAATTTCGGACCTTTACGCTCTAAACCCCAGCTCACGCGATTCATACCCGTATCCAAAGTAATTTTTATTTTGCGCAAAGTGTCACCGTTATCGGCAAGCACATATAGCATAGATTTTTTCTCAGCGTCTTCTTTCTTTTTATCGTCCTGTTTTTCCATTTTATTTTTTACAACAGGTTGCGGTTTTTCCGGACTCAGTTTATTCCAAATTGTGAAAGTTGCGTTGGGTGATTTATTTGTGCCTTCATATATCGCACTGCCGTTGAAGCGTTCGCCGTTGTAGCTGCGGGTGGAAACAATATACACATCATTGGGTGCAAAAATTTTCACCGGTTGATTCAAAACATCTCCTTTTGTACGCGCAATTTCGCGCAAAAACCGAATGTCGTCTAAAACCCAAAATGCTCTACCGAAGGTACCTATAACTAAATCGCCGTCACGCGGATGAATTTTCATATCCATTGTCGGCACTGACGGATAACCGTTCATCCATTTATTCCAAACTTTTCCGCCATCCATCGAAATATATAAACCGACATCGGTACCGAGAAACCACAAGTTGGAAACTTCCTGATCTTGCACAAACGACAAAGTATAACTGCCAACCTGACCATCACTGACGATACTCGTCCAAGTTTTTCCGTAATCGGTCGTATGATAGCAGTATGGCTTAAAATCATTTTGGCGATAATTATTTACGATAACAAACGCTTCGCCGGCATTTTTAGTCAATTCAATTTGCGGTATCCAAGCATTTTTCGGACAGCCTGTTATTTTCGATGTCAAATTAGTCCAAGTTTTTCCGCCGTCGGTGGTGAGTTGTAAATTTCCGTCATCGGTTCCAACCCAAATTGTATTTTTATCCGTCGGTGAAGGTGCAATGACTAAAATCGAGCAATGATTTTCTGCATTCGTCACATCGGGTGTTAAACCGCCGGTGCGTTTCGAGCCGTTTATTTTAAAAGTATCATTCGTTGTTAAATCCGGCGAAAGTATTGTCCAAGTTTGTCCGCAATCGTTGGAGTAATGCACAAATTGCGACCCGTAATACACACCGCAATCTGTAAACGGATCTTGTGCCATTGCCGCGTTCCAATTGTAACGCAACTCTGCTGCACCCGGATTTTGCGGTTGAATGTCCTGAGTTGAGCCGGTTTTTCTATCTACATACGCTACGTTGCCTCCTTGCGACATTGCAAAAGCATAACGCGAATTATCACGGCGCGGCATAGCATCGAAACCATCTCCGAAAAGTAATTCTTGCCAATCGGCATTACGAATGCCGCCCGAACGCCAAACCGCTGAAGGACCTACCCAAGAACCGTTATCTTGTAAACCGCCATAAAGATTGTAAGGCATTTCATTATCCACGTTCACGTGATAAAATTGTCCGACCGGAATATTTGTAAAAAATTGCCATGATTTGCCGTAATCGCGCGAAATATTAGCACCACCGTCGTTGCCGTCAATCATCACATTAGGTTGTTCCGGATGAATCCACCACGCATGATGATCCGGATGCACATTGCCTTCGGTGTAACCGAGTAGTTGCGTCCA
>JAYTIA010000212.1:0-5395 GCA_043732145.1 Saprospiraceae bacterium | reverse complement strand
ATCTAAAAATAAAAATATGATACGCAAAAATGCGCGTTGGATAATTCTGAGTTTGATGGGTTTGTTTATAGGTACACTTTTGTTGCCTTTTATTTGTAAGCAAGATAGCGGCAATTCAAATTCAACGGCATCAAATGTAGTTCCGCAAAAACCATTGCCGAATTTAGATATTCCGAAATTCGATCCGAACAGTGCTTACGATTTTACGGATAAAATTATAGCGATCGGTCCGCGTGTTGTTGGTTCGCCGGGTGCGCAAAAGGTGCGCGCTTATATTATTGAGCAATTCAAAAAATTTGGTGCTATTGTTACCGAACAACCTTTTACTGCTAATATCTACGACGGAAAAAAACTGCCGGCGGTAAATATTATAGCACGCACCAATTTACAAGCGACTAAACGGATTTTTTTATCTGCACATTGGGACTCGCGCCCGTTTGCAGATGACGATAAAGATATTTCTAAAAAGAAATTACCGGTTGCCGGTGCCGATGATTCGGGTTCGGCTATCGGAACGCTTTTGGAAATTGCTCGTCAATTGCAACTTAAACCGCTTGCTGATATTGGTGTTGATTTTATTTTGTTTGATGCCGAAGATTACGGAGATGCGAGCAAAACGAACGGACCTTTTTCTCCCGAACAAAGTTATGCTTTAGAACATTCGTGGGGTTTAGGTGCACAATATTGGGCAAGCCATTTGCACGTTCCCGGTTATGCTCCGATATACGGCGTTAACCTCGACATGATTGGTGCGCGCAGTGCGCATTTTCCTAAAGAAGGGCAGTCTTTGAAATACGCACCGGCAGTCGTTGAAAAAATTTGGCGCGTTGGTCGGTATTCGGGTTATACTAATTATTTTTCTGAAGAAGTCGGTCAAGGAATTACGGATGATCATAAATTTGTGAATGAAATCGCACACTTACCTACCGTAGATATTGTCAACTTGAATACTGAAACCACTTTCGGAGAATATCATCATACAGCACACGATACAATGGATATTTTAGATAAAGAAACGATGAAAGCCGTCGGCCAAACGCTGCTGAGTGTTTTGCATTACGAGCAAGCAAACGCATTTTAATTAATGGACAATTGACAATTGACAACGCCAATAATATTCGGTCTTTGTCAATTGTCAACTTTCAATTGTCAACTGAGTTAAATGTCTATCTCCAACAAAACCGGACAATGATCAGAATGCACCGCTTCATTGATATTTCTGCAAGAAACAATTTTATCGCGCAAGTTATCGGAGACCGATTGATAATCTATGCGCCAACCTTTATTTTGTTCACGTGCCTTGAACCGAGTTGACCACCAAGTATAAGTTTGTTCCGACGGATTTTTTAAACGAAACGCATCTGTAAAACCGGCTTCAAACCATTGCGTCATCCACATGCGTTCTTCCGGTAAAAAGCCGCTTGATTTTTGATTTGCTTTCGGACTATGGATATCTATTTCTTGGTGTGCGATATTATAATCACCGACAATGATGAGTGAGGGACGTTCTTTTTTTAAAATACTTATCCAATCTAAAAAATCTTTTAAGAACGCATATTTTACGCCCTGTCTTTCGTCGCCACTTGTGCCGGACGGAAAATAGCAATTCAAAAGTGTCAAATCGCCGAAATCCGTTCTTATTATTCTGCCTTCACTGTCGTATACTGCGTGGTCCATACCGGTTGAAACAAAATTGGGTGATTGTTTGGAAAACGTAGCAACACCCGAATAACCTTTTTTCTCGGCAGAAAACCAATGGTGTGTATATCCGAGTGCTTCGAGAGCAGTGACATCTACTTGCTCGCGCATGGCTTTTATTTCTTGAAAGCAGATAATGTCGAATTGTCCGGCTTCAATAAAATTTACTAAGCCTTTACTGAGTGCGGAACGAATGCCGTTAACGTTGTAGGTAAGTATTTTTTTCAAAAGAAAAATTTTTAGAAAAGTTATGGGTTATAGATTATGGGTTATTAATTATAAATTATGGGTTATAAGTCATCAGTGATAGGTTTAAAAAATTATAACCCATAACCCATAACTTATAACCATAACTTACATTTTCAAAACCCTTTTCAAGTCCGAGAAAGGAATAAAAACAGAAATTTCACCTTGTGCATGACTAGCGATTTCATCCGAGTTATATAAAAACAAAATGCCTTTATTTGTTACGGCGAAGTTATCTGTTACTTCCAATTTATCTACAAACAACGTACCGCTAAGAGGATCAGTTGGTTTAATATTGAATTGTTTACGCACACCGGCTTCAAGAAGTTTACTAACTACAGGTTGATAACCGGGTTTGAATAAATCATCTAAACCTAATTTTTTCTTATTCTGGAGTTGATAACTACTCAACGTCGTATTTATCATACCATGCGCACCACCCATATAAGTATAAATCGTTTCGCCGATGCTCAATAAGTCGCCGGAATTATATAAAACAGACACACTTGACTCATTGCTAAAATTCGATTGAAAATCCTCGCCGGGCTTTGTGTTTTTATTTGTTTCTAAATAATCTTTGAAATAGACATCGCGTTGTGTTTTAAACATAGTCGCAGCATCCGGATAATTTATCTGAGGGCGTTTGTTCATCGGAGTTGTATCCTCCAAACTATAATTGGGATCAGCTGTTGTCAGAAATATTTTATTCAAAAAATCTGCAATCGTTTTATCTGCCGCCGGACTCGGTATTAAAATACCCGCAACGAACGATGCTTTAGGACTATCTTTTACATTTTTAAATAAATTTAAAGAATCTGTGTAATAAAAATAATCAAAAGGTACGGCACGATTGTCGTACGATTCGCATAAAGAAAACGCCAAAGATTTATGCGGCATCGAAACAGTATCTGCCCAAGTGCCTAAAAAAATTCCATCCACACTTTGTTTGCCGTTAAAAAATGAGTTATTGCCGTCACCCAACCAAGTATCTAAACTGATAATTCCTTTATCGTCTATTGAACCGCTGACCGGAATCGGTTTTTCTTCATTATTATAATAAAAATAACCGGAAAGACCTGTGCCCGAAGTGGCATAATTACTCGGTTTTTTTATTAAATTTAAGGTAATAGACTGCGTACCAAGTGTACCTTTGAATTGCTTATAAAAACTTTTTTCACCAACAATAGTTGTAAATTTCGGTATTGCAACGCCGGTATTATTCGCAACATTGCTGCCCGTTTGTTGGCAAGAAAAAAGAAAAAAACAAGAAAAAAGAAAAAGAATACTGCATTTCATAAATAAATTATTTGGTTTAGGTTATCAAGTTTAGTTAGTTGGTTTGTTAGCTGATTAATTAGTTGTGTAGTAATTGTTGGTAAAAGAATTAACTAACCAATTAAACAACCAGCTAAATAACGATTATAGGATGTTGTTCATTTATCGGATTTTGATTAAATAAATTGCAAAACAATTGATAAATATCAGGTAAAAGTACAGAAAACATTTTTGGAAATACAAAAAAATGATGCGTTGCTATTGCAAAATTATCCAAATCAGATAGTCCGACAATACTCTCTATCTTCGATTTACTCATTTGAGAAATTTTTTCTAAATCTTTTTCTAAAGATTTGGGTAAGTCAATAGAGGTGTTATTATATTTAAAAATACGTGCCATTTCATACAATCCAATATTAAAATAATTTTGTGGTTGCGACAAACTTTGCATGAGTGGGTCGGCTGCAAATAAAACTACGCCATCGGCTTCATAAATTTCGGAATTGTGCAAAACCGGAAACTGCGTTGTGGGGAAAGGATGAGGATATAAAATATAGTGTTCAAATTTTTTTGGTAAAATTTCCGGTTTTCCGAAATGAATTTGTGTAAAATTTGAAGCTACAGCAGCTTTTAAATCTTCGGGTACATTGTTGCGTAAGGCAGCAGCATCCGGATTGTCTTTATGAACCGGACGGATAAACTCATTGCCGATAATAAACATAGCGACACGTTGCCGAAAGCGCATTTTTAATTCGGGTGAAAGTTTTTTATAGTAAGCGGCGTAATTGTCGAGAAAATTTTTAGTCCCCGGATTTAATTCCGGCGGATTTTTTTTAAACCACCACCAATTTATTTGTGGACTCAGAATATACATCGTTGCAAGAACGAGAAAAAACGGTACAGCCCACAGTGCATAGTGTCCGTCGTCGCGAAAAAAAGCGAGACCGAAAAATATCAGCGTTAAAAGAATAAAAGGACTCGCAAATAAAAGCCAAGGTTGTTTCATGTGTACGTCGTTCTTCATTACTCATTATCCGTTATCGGTTACCGGTTATCAGTTATTTATTATTTGTTATCTTTTAAAGGATAAAAATTTAAATGACGGATAACCTGATAACAGATAATAAATAACCCATCAAGAAGCAAATTTAGAATAATCGCTGATACTCAACTCTGATTTCCTGCCAATATATTCTACGTAGTTGCCAATCATGCTGTTATTTAAGTTTGAATCTATGATAATCGTCTCTTCGCCGATAACACTATTGACTACAACGGTGTGTTGTATAATCGTATTTTTTCCTATTGAAACATAAGGACCTATAACGGAATCTTTTATTTTTACATTTTCGCCGATAAAACACGGCGGAATAATAACAGAATGTTTGACAATCGCCGTCTCGGAAACCATTAATTCCGATTTTTTTATTTCCAGCATCCGTTTGTTCGCATGAACAACAGCTTCTTTATTGCCGCAATCAATCCATTCATCAATACTTGCAGTGCGAAAACGATGATTTTTATTTTTCATGTTTTCCAAAACACTTGTCAATTGATATTCGCCGCGCAGTTTTATATCGTGTTCAATCAGATACTCAATTTCTTTTTTTAAAACTTCACCTTCTTTGAAATAATAAATCCCGACGATTGCTAAATTGGAAATAAAGTTTTTTGGTTTTTCTACAAAATCAGTGATAACATTTTCTTGATTTATTTTCACCACACCGTAAGAAGAGGGATCTTCTACCTTTTGCGTCCAAATAATACCGTCTTCTTTCGGATTGAATTTAAAATTAGCTCTGAAAAGTGTATCTGCAAAAGCTACGATAACTGGTCCAACTAAACTTTCTGAAGCACATCCGATAGCATGTGCAATACCGAGCGGATGATCTTGTTTATAAATTTTGCCATGCGCGCCGATTGAGTGGGCAATATGTATCAATTGCTGTTCTACTTCTATTCCGAAATCGCCGGTAATAAAAGCGACTTCTTCTATTTCACCCGAAAAAGAGGCAGCAAAGTCTTCAACCAAACGTTGAACGATCGGTTTGCCGGCAACACTAATAAGCGGTTTAGGTACTGTAAGCGTGTGCGGTCTTAAACGCGAACCCTTGCCTGCCATGGGTACAATTATTTTCATAAACGCAAGTATATTCGACTTAATTTTAGATAAGTC
>JAYTIA010000211.1:0-1990 GCA_043732145.1 Saprospiraceae bacterium | reverse complement strand
CCAAACTCAATTCTATTTGCGCTTCTCTATTTCTATTTTCAAGTTCTGTTTGAGCTGTTTTGAGGTCGGTTAAAGTATTTTGTAAAACGACGTTGGCTTTTTGTTTTTGCCGATTGTTTCTGTAAAGAATAAAACCAATCAATGAAAATATACCTAAGCCGACTAACAGCGCGTAAATTTTTCGCCTATTTTCAATAAGTATTTTTTCTTTTTCCTTTTCTTGTAAATCAAGTTGTGTATTGACATTTAAGTTTTGGTATTGATTTATTTTGTCTTGCGAAGCAGAATTCAAACTATCATTTAGAGTTTTTGAAAGTTGGAGATAAGCGAAAGCACTGTCGGTATTTCCGAGTAATTTATAAGTAGAAAAGAGCTTGTCGTAAGACCTTGTTATTTCATTCTTATCACCGGCTATCAGGCAATTTTTCAAAGCCTTTTTTGCATAAAAAAGACTTGAATCCAATTGGTTGGTCTCAGCGTATAAAGTGGATAATGAATTATAAGCATCTGCTTCATCTTTCAGCGCATTTTCTTCTTTAGATATTTTAAAAGATTGTAAAAAATATTTTTTTGCTTCCGCATAGTTTTTTTGCCGGAAATAAATTTGTCCGATTTGAATTAAAATATAGCCGCGATAATATTTAAAATCACCCGCCATCGAATTACCGAGTGCCTTTTTTTCAAAAATTAATGCCGAATCCAATTTATCTGCTTCCAGATAAATTTTTCCGATATTCATATTAATATTGCTCAAGTCAATCTGATCGTCAATACTTTCTGCAATTTGAGTGGCTTTTCCGTAGTTTAAAAAAGTTTTTTCATTGTTTTTGGAATTATCGTACAAAAATGCAAACTGCTCGTAAATGCCCACTAAAATATACAACCGTGCTTTGTGTGCGTTACCTTCTTTTGAAAATTTCTTAATGGCATAGATATTTTTTTCACACGATTCATCTTCTGCTATCGCTAATGCTTCAAACGATAATTTCAACGAATTCGGGTAATCACCCCGATCATAAGCAAGATAACTCGACATATCTAAAGCACTTGCCTCCCAAAGTTTTTGATTTAATAGTTTGGCTAAAGCCAATTGTTGTTGCGTGAAATAAATAGAACTGTCTCTGTTGTTGAGATAATAACGTGCGAGGTCTTTTGATACCGACATTTTTAAAGTATCATTCTTTGTCTTTTGAAAAATCCGGCGCAAACTATCTGCTTCATGGTTTGTGATGGTATAAAATTGATTGTTTTGCGCCGATGCAAATACGGTAATCAACAACATAAATGAAACCAAAAAGATTTTTATTACAGGCGTCATCATCAATTGGTTAGGTATATTTTAATTTGCGAAATGCAGGAAAAAATTGTTTTCTTGGTTATGTGCCGGTCTTTCTTGCAGCGTTACAAATGTAGTAAAAAATTCTTAAAGCGGGCATTTGTTTTTTTTTGAGTTTTTTTTGTAATAATTTAGCACCTCGCGAATTTTCCGAAAAACTTTGTGACCCTTGCGTTAAAATTAACGCAAAGTCCACAAAGTTTTTCCTAAGGTTCACAAGATTTTTAAATCACTTCGGTAGAATTATTATATTACCTTATTTTCTTTCCGCTCAAACAATTGCAAAAAATGATCGAGCGTTTCGCGCAAATTTTTTCTGTTGACAATAATATCCAGGAAACCTTTATCCAGTAAAAATTCCGATGATTGAAAGCCTTCCGGTAAATCGCGCTTAATCGTTTCTCGAATTACGCGCGGACCGGCAAAACCTATCAGCGCACCCGGTTCCGCCATATTTATATCGCCCAGCATCGAGTAACTTGCCGTCACACCGCCGGTAGTCGGGTCGGTCATTAAAGAAAAATACGGAATTTTTTTCTTAGCGAGTAGGGTGAGTTTGGCAGAAGTTTTTGCCATTTGCATCAAAGAGAATGCCGATTCCATCATACGCGCACCGCCGGATTTTGAAATAATCATAAACGGTGCATCATTTTT
>JAYTIA010000210.1:0-5401 GCA_043732145.1 Saprospiraceae bacterium | reverse complement strand
AATGTATACCTTTTTTCTTTTCACTGAGAATTTATTGAGCATACATTCTTCAAAATTTTTTTAATCGCCAAAAATTGTATCTTTGCGAAAATTTTTCGTTAAAAGACAATGTGTAAATTACGAATGAAGAATGACATATAATTCGCGATTCGTAATTCGTAATTAAACGTATTTATGGAAAAAAAGAAAATAGGTATTTCAGTCGGAGATATTAACGGTATTGGTTTGGAAGTAATATTGAAAACGGTAGCCGATGCGCGTATTCTTAATTTGTGTACACCGATTATTTACGCTTCGTCGAAAGTAGTTTCGTATCATAAAAATATTGTACAAGTCGAATTTCCATTTGCTAATTTGCGTTCTGCCTCCGATGCAGAACAAGGTAAAGTAAATGTTGTGAATTGTTGGTCGGAAAGCGTCAACATTACACTCGGAAAAATGAATGAAGTCGGCGGAACTTATGCTTATAAATCGTTAGAGTCAGCCGTTTCGGAATTAAAACTCGGATTAATTGATGCTTTGGTGACAGCACCGATTAATAAACACGCGATGCAATTGGTCGGCTTTCCGTTTATTGGGCATACCGAATACTTGACTCAATATCTCGGCGGATCGGAAAGTGTGATGCTGATGGTGAATGATAAACTGCGTATCGGTTTAGTGACTAATCATTTGCCGATTGAAAAAGTTGGGCCAAGTGTCACACGCGAACAAATCGTCAAAAAACTAACCATTTTAAATGATACTTTGCGCGTTGATTTCGGCATAGAAAAGCCGACAATTGCTGTACTCGGATTAAATCCTCATGCCGGCGACGGTGGTTCTATCGGTGAAGAAGAAATCAAAATCATTCGTCCGGCGATAGAAATATGTAAAGAAAAAGGGATTATTGCTATGGGGCCTTTTCCCGCAGACGGCTTTTTCGGTTCCGGTGAGTTTAAAAAATATGATGCCATTTTAGCCATGTACCACGATCAAGGTTTAATTCCTTTTAAACTTTTATCTTTCGGTGACGGCGTGAATTATACTGCCGGTTTATCGGCAGTGCGCACTTCACCGGATCACGGTACTGCATTTGATATTGCCGGTCAAAATATCGCAAACCCCGCATCTTTCAGAAAAGCATTATTTACTGCAATCGATATTGCGCGAAACAGAAAAGATTATATGGAAATGACGGCTAATCCGGTTAAATCGCGCAGCACTAAATTTAAAACAGGTGAAGATGAAGTGATTGTGGAAGAAAATTAAAAGGTTATAGGTTATAGTTATGGATTATTGGTTTCAAAACTTATTATCCATAATCTATAACCCATAACCTAAATCAAAGTGTCATCTTAAAAGTTTGAACATCACCGTCGCAAATAATTCTCAGAAAATAATTTCCTCTTTCTAAACCTGCTAAATTAATTTCTTCCGAATATAATCCTTCTTTATTGTAATGTTGCTCTGCCATTAATATTTTTCCGACCGGCGAAAAAAATTCTATTTTAAAATGTGTCGCTGAAATTAGTCGCCAACTAATTTTTAAACTATCGAATTGAACTTCATAAAAAAATTGATTACCTGTTTTTTTTCCTGTGCCGGAAGATTTCGTAATTTCAGCGTGTCTCGTTTCGGATTTTTTGGAAATATATGTCATATTCACCAACTCTTCATTCGTCATTTCACGCGAATTTTTTTCCGGAAAAATTTCTGTATGACGCACTGTTTTTCCTGATTTTATTATCGCACTGCTATCAACAATTTTATAAGTTTCGTCATCGTGGTTATCATTAAAAAAACTTTCACTCCAAATACCTTTCGCACCTTGCGGGTATTTTATCGCCGATAAACCGAGATTATCTTGCCGCAATGCCACTTTGAAGCTGCCGGGACGATTGGTTAAAAAAATATTTTTTGTTCCGTAAACAGGTATTTCTCTAAAACCATCCGCCCAAACGATATGCCATGAGTAAATAGAATTTTTATCCGGATCGAGTACTTCGGAAATTAATCTCTTAGGATTTAAATCGGTTCCGGTAAATAATTTATTTTTGTCGCCTGCTGACATCTCAAAACTGACATTTGATAGCTGAACTTCTGAAACTTTCCAAATATCATTTTTAATGGCATTTAAAATATTCGGGTGTTGCCAAAGTTTGAAAGTATTAAAAAATTGAAAAGTATCACCCATTGACACATTATAACGCGCCAATAATCTGCCCGGCAGCGAAAAAAAATAAGTGCTATTGGTGTTCTCAAAAGTACGTACATTTTGGTATTGAAATTTCAACCAATCTGCGGCACATTGTTCGGATATATCTAATTCTTTTGATTTTTTTACAAATTCGTACCACCACCGCGCATCATCATAACCCCACGTACCGAGATTTTCATGGCGGTTTCCTGACCAAGGCGCACAACCGTTAGTGTATAAATTATAAGTAGAGCGTCCGACACCACCGTCAAAACGGACAGACATTGATTGTTTAAGAAAAAAACGACCGCTTTTTTTATTGCTTATATGATAACCCGGTGCACCACGTTCATAATTTACGCCCGAACCGGGATCAATCGTGGCTTTTAAACATTCCAAACCTGTACACGCAGGCAATTTTGCATCAAATTCTTTTATCGTAATCGGTTGTTGGCTTGCCGGATAAATATTTCTGCCGGATTTCGTGTGTCGCTTATCCACTTCACGCGGACGCATTGCGGCATCATTAATATCGAAAAGATAAATAAAATTCCCGTCCGGCATTTGCTTTTTTACATAATCACCGGAACTGTTTTTTTCGTAAGCATAGTAAACGCGATCAGATTGCGTCGTCAAAAGCATAAAAGTATTTTTCTCTTTGGCATATTTTCTGACAGCCTCACATAAAAGCGTTATATAATAGTATCCTTTTTTAATTTCGGGCGCATAATATTTAAAAGTTGCTTCTTTTTCATCTTGAGTCATACCGTTATCTTTCGCGTCAATGTTACCGGCAACTTCCGCTGAATGATTGAACAAAATATTTATTTGTGATAAATTAATAGACGTGTAACCCATATCAATAAATTGTTTGCAAATAAAAAACAACCACATACGCCCTTCAATCTTACAAGCATCAGGGCTGTATATCCAACCTTCGATATAAATATGTCGCCAAGCAACATTTTCTAATTTAAAATTCAGATTTTTTGGTGCATCATCTTCATCAAAATAATATTTCTTTTCATTAGCACTCATTTGATCTTTGAAAGCATTAATAACCGTCGGCGGAATGCGCACTTTTTCAATGCCAACAATGCCGGAAGTGTCGCAAGCATTATTATTTAAGTGGTGTTTTGTAGAATCAATATCTTCAGGAATAAACGCATCAATAATTGGGCGGCGCAAAGATTTACTGTCGTAAGCAGCATTTATGTCTTTTACAATTTGTTGGTAAGATTTTATTCTTTTCGTCGAAAAATTAAAACAGGGTTCGGCATTGTTAATAGAATCAACTGCTGCCCAATCCCATTCTGTTCCGTAATAATAAGTGCCGCCGAAAACCCATGCAGCGTTTAAGTCGGCGAGCATATTTATTTCTTGTGCGTAGTTTTCACAACTCATTGAGTCGCCGATAAGATTGGCTTGGAAATCTTCCATGACAATTGAACGCGCCAAATATTTTTCGATACCCGCATAATTACTCGCGTCAATATTTGCATTCCCGACATAGTTGCCTTGTCCGAGTGGTATGTAGTTGCATATTTTTTGGGCATTCAGTAAGGAAAATGAATGTGGAGATGAAAATAAAACCAAAAAGAAGATAATTTTTAGTTGATTGCTGAAAGCTGATTGCTGAAAGCTATGTTTTATTTTTCCTAATAAAATGTTAAAAAAAGTAAAATGATTTTGAGATTGCATCGTTTATACTACATTTATCTTAATATTTATTCAACCGATATTTAAATGCTATCACTATGACTAAGTTTTTAGTTATACTATTTTTTGTCTTACTTTCCCCCATTTATTCTCTTCAAGCACAAAATACATCAATGCCACAAATTGATGTGCGTTTCCGTGCAGTTTTTGATGAAAATTATCTTCAAAGTATTGCTACTGATACATTTTGGTTAATGAAATGGACTTTTTATTTAGATAATGCTTTTTTTATTTCGGATAAAAGCTTAGATAAAGCCGGCAACGAAGATATTGCCGGAACAATTGAAGTGCCGGATTTGAAAAATATTAATATACTTGCACTCGAAAAGACATACGCACTCAAACGCGATTACTATACTTACAAAGCATACAAAATAAAAAACACTTCGCAGTATTTAGTCTATTTTCCGACACGAGATTATATTGAAAAGTTAAGAAACCGCATTTCGGACAATAGACAATAGACGATAGACGGTAGAAAAATATTTGATTTTTTATCGTTTATTGTCCATCATCCGAAATTCAATTACGTGACCGGTATAAATAATTTAAACACACAGATAATGCCATTCTTTATACACAATAAATTAGCTTGTCGTCATTCATCTTTCATCTTTTCTATCTTATTTTTTTTCTTTCAATTATTTTTTGTTGCCAACGATTGTAAGGCGCAAATAATTATGAAAAATGGCACAGTAAAAGCCTGCGGTGGTTTGTTTTTTGATTCCGGCGGACAAAACGGCAATTATAAACCGAATGAAAATTATACACTAACGATTTCATCAAGCGACGCTGCACGTTCTCACGTGAGCTTGGGTTTCAATGAATTGAATATCGTTCCCGGTGATGATTTATGTTTTTTTGATGGAAAAGATACGAATGCGCCGCTTTTAGGTTGTGCGAGTGATTTTATAAATAATCAGAATTCTGTTATCGAGGCTTCTGCAAAAAATCCGAGTGGTGCTATAACTGTTCGTTTCCGTTCCGACGGCATTTTAGAAAGTAGAGGGTGGGCAATGTTCATTATTTGTGTGCCTTCTTGTCAAACCATAAAAGCAATCATTGAAACTTCGACACCGCCAATGATTCCGAAAGATACAGGCTATATCAACGCTTGTCCGAATTTAACGGTAGTAAACTTCAAAGCGCATGGCGATTATGCTCAAAATGATTTTAGGTACCACCAATCAGATACGCTCAGCAAATTTCAATGGAATTTTGATGACGGAACGCCGACTGCTTATGGCACAAATGTTTCACACGTATTTTCGCAATCAGGCGGTTATCGTGTGAGTTTAATAGTAACAGATACAATCGGTTGCAAAAATATTAATTATATAAAACAACGCGTGCGAATAGCCACAAAACCAAGTTTCAGTCTCGGGAATTTACCCAGTCAAATTTGTGTTGGTGCACAAGTGAAATTAAAAGGCAGTGCTTCGGGTGGTGCAGATACTTCATTTCAAGTATCGGCGCAATCAAATACCGGTGTGTTTTTAGAAA
>JAYTIA010000209.1:0-5402 GCA_043732145.1 Saprospiraceae bacterium | reverse complement strand
TTCAACTAAAACCGACAATCGTTTGAATATTTTTTCAGCCACTTTTCTTTTTCGGCATAATCGGGTATCGCTTGTTCAACGAGCTTCCAAAATCTGTCGGAGTGATTCATTTCCGTGAGGTGGGCTAATTCGTGTATGATGACATAGTCTTGGACATCTTCAGGCGTAAAAAGCAGGCGCGTTGAAAAATTCAAATTGCTTTTCGATGAACAACTGCCCCAATTCGAGTGGTTATTTTTAAAACTGATGCTTTTTACATTTTTTTTGAAAAATAAGTAATTCAATTCATGTACGCGTCGTGAAAATTGCGGTAGGGCATCTTGTGCCGCTATGCGACTAATGAGGACACCGGCAATTTCCGATTGTTGTGCGGGTAATAAATTTTCGGCGAAAACAAATTCAATGGTTCTGTTTGATAATAATTTCGCCGAACTACTTTTCTTTTCTGCTTTATGAAATTTTAAGACATAGTTTCTGCTGCCGATATTTATTGTTTGTCCGTCGTAATAAGATTTAGTATTGAAGAACTGTTTCAGCATGGGCTTTTTCGCCATTTTATCCGAAAGGGATATTTTAATTTGTTTAATTAAAATACTTTCTTCCGTCAGATTTATTATCGGCAAACGTACAATTAAATTTTTTTTTCCGAAAGCATATCGCCATCCGCGCCGCCGTTCTCGATGAATTTCTACCGGTAGCGGTTGTTCGTTGATCTGCCAGGTGGTTTTTTCTATTAAAGACATGGTGATTTCGATAGGGGAAATTATGCTTTATGTACGAATTAAAATGTTATTACTGCACTAATATTTTTCTACAAATCCAAGTTCGGCGTACAACTCATTTTTTTTATTTGCAGTAATATATAATAAACGCCGCTTTGCAAATCATCGCAATTAAACTCAAGATGGTTATAGCCTATTTCCAATTGACGCATTTCAGTTATTACGTTATTGCCGAGCGTATTATAAAACGTAAAAGTAGCGGACAAAGTTTCCGAACTATTTAATTCTAAGTGGATACCGGAATCTGTTAGGTTTGGTGAAATTTTTTGTATTTCTATTATTTGAAACTTGCCTGTTTCCAATTTTAAATATTGAGGTATTTCTAAAGTTTTTGTAACATTTATCCGCGCTGCATTATTACTTTTCACGCTATCAATAGGCATAGAACTTATTAACTTTGCTAATAAAACCAGCACTTTACTGCCGTCAATAATAAAAATAGAAATATCTGCGGTGGCTGTTATGCTTAAAGGCAATACATTAATTTTCTAAGTATAGCAATGTTCGCCACCGTTGCAGTATTCGCGCCATATGTAGTACGTTTACCTACAAAACATAAATCTCTATTTGTTTTTAGTTAGTTGGATAGTTAGTTTGACTAACCAAACAATCACCAATAAACCAATCAGCAAACACCAATCAGCAACCTTAATTTTTCGTTATCACAATCGGGATACAGGTATTCGATACGATAGCATTTATTGTGACCGATTTTTCAGTGATGCAATCATTGCTACTTTTTAACGCAATCGTATGGCTGCCGACCGATAAGCCCGAAATTGTTCCGGAAATATTTCTAATAAAGTATTTTATGTGAAAGAAATTATATGAAAGTGGTTATAAGATAAAGATTACAAGTTATTAAGCATTCTAACCCCTCAACTCTAAACAAAAAATATTTATCAACTTATACTTATAAATAAACATTTCAATTTTGAGTATACACGATCAAAAATATTTTTTTTGAGATTTTATTTGAAAATTAGCTTTGTGGAAAACTATTTAAAACAAATTGTTTTAAATAGTTGCTTTTATAAAATCAATATACATACTTTTGTGTTATCGAAAAACGAATCAATAATGCGCGGTTGAGGAAATTTTTTGAACTCGGCAGGGAGTATTTGTCTCACTTGTTTGTCGAATAATAAACAGAGAGACAACATTTTTTGGAAAAATGAATGATAAAGGATGAATGATGAATTTTCGCGAAATTCTTAATTCTGATTTTTATTCTTAATTCCATTTTAACCCTAATTTTTTAACGGATTTTTTAATCCAAAAACAAGTAACATTTATGAGTACACATGCTCGCGGGTCAAAAACAATTACAAAACCCGCAACGGTTCAAACCGCTACTGATGTTTCAACCGCAATTATCGCAAAAACAGATGCGCCGCAAACTTTGAAGGACAAAGCGGCCGCCGTTCAAACATTTATCGGAGCGTACAATAGTGCTTTCGACGGTTTCAATGCTGAAGTGCCGGTAATTGACACAAAAGCTACTTCCGTGAACGGCGATTTCACGGCACTCAAAGTTGCTTACGCCGAATTGAAACATTTGGCTAAAGGTTTGGTGTCTATCGGTATGATTAATCCCGCAGATTACGGAACGTTGCTCGGTTAAGTTATGGTTGACGGTTGAGGATTAATGGTAGATGGTTTTAAAAATTGTCAACCGGCAACTATTAACCGTCAACTAAATTAAGATTTTTACCCTGAAGGAACCTTAGGGACTTCGACGGCTTCTTCCGCTTTATGCGGAGAAGCCGTTTTTTTTAATAAATCCGTAAATCGTACTTATTTTCTTTTCTTATCCCTGAGACTATTGCTTGGTTTGCTACTATTTATTCTATTTCCGGAAGACATCGAACCGCCGCTCCGTGAATCTCTGCCGCGTGTGTCTCTGCCGGTGCTGCTTGAGCGTGTATCCCTTGTATAGTTTCTGGTGACACCTCCGCCCAATCCGTCAAGAGAATTACCGTCTTCTAAAACCAGTTTACCATCAGAAAGCGTATCAAGGTCTCTTTTAATGACATCATCACTGATAAAATGTTCTCTATTCCAAGTTTTGTACGATAATTTCATGTAAGAACCGATGGTATTAACTAATCCGTCTCGTACATCTTCGTCTTCTGTTTGAATAGCTTTATCAATTAGTTTACGGATATTGCTGCCGTAATGGCGGAATTTTGTTTCATTCTTTGGATAGGCTACCGGTTGCGGTTTTTTCTTTAAATCTTCGGGCGTAGGAACGATTCCGCTCGGCGTAGTGGCATTGAGTTTATACTTCGCAATTTGAAACAAATGTTTCCAAAGTTTTTCGCGATAATCTTCTATGTTTCGACTTTGCGGGTATAAGCGTTGAATGAGATTAATAATTTCTTCGCAAAACGATTGACGATAATCGTCGTTTTGTATTGTTTGTGCATAACGTACTAATTGTTGAACGTTACGTCCATATTCCGGCATAATGAGTCCTTCCAACTCTGAGTTGTAGGACATATTTATGGGTGGCTTTTTTTTAAAATCTTTCATTTCGATTTTGGATTTTAGATTTTGGATTTTAGATTTCAGATAACTATTTAGCCTGCATAGTTTTTTAAAATCTTTTACGCTTTGCAAAGAAATTTTTTAAAGTATTTAAAGAACTAAATAATTACGATTTTGGTTGAATAAAATTCAAAATCTAAAATTTAAAATCTAAAATCATTTTATTCAACTGTAACTGATTTTGCTAAATTTCTCGGTTGATCTACGTTACAACCGCGCATAACTGCAATATGATAAGATAGAAGTTGTAAAGGAATGACGGACAACAACGGCGTAAGCGGTTCGGCAGTATCCGGAATTTCAATCGTATAATCCGATAAACTTTTTACCAACGTATCTCCTTCCGTAACTATAGAAATCACAATACCTTTTCGCGCTTTTACTTCTTGTATATTAGAAACAATTTTTTCGTAAGCACTGTGATTGGTACAAATAATGACGCAAGGCATATTTTCATCTATCAATGCAATCGGTCCGTGTTTCATTTCTGCTGCCGGATAACCTTCAGCGTGGATGTAGGAAATTTCTTTTAATTTCAATGCACCTTCTAAAGCTACCGGAAAATTATATCCACGACCCAAATATAAAGCATTCGGCGCATTTTTTATTTCGCCGGCAATATATTTTATTTGATCGTTTTGTTTTAATACTTGCTCAATTTTACTTGGAATGTTTTCTAATTCTGTTATTAATTGATGATAATACGATTTATTAATCGTGCCACGCTCGTACGCTATGTTTAACGCCATTAAGGTCAATAATGTTACTTGACCTGTAAATGCTTTTGTAGAAGCCACACCGATTTCCGGTCCGGCGTGAATATAAGAACCGGCGTGTGTTGAACGCGCAATAGATGAACCGACAACATTCACAATGCCGTAAATAAATGCCCCGCGTTCTTTAGCTAATTCAATTGCTGCTAAAGTATCGGCAGTTTCACCGGATTGTGATATAGCGATAAGGACATCTTTATCTGTAATAATCGGATTGCGATAACGAAATTCCGAAGCATAATCAACTTCCACCGGCATACGCGCCAATTCTTCAAACAAGTATTTTGCTACTAACCCGGCGTGCCATGAAGTACCGCAAGCCACAATAATTAAACGTTCTGCTTTTATTATCCGGTTCAGATAATCTTGCATACCACCTAAATGCACCCAACCTTCGTTGGCACTTAATCTACCGCGCATTGCATCGGCAACGGATTTTGGTTGCTCGTGAATTTCTTTGAGCATGAATGAATCGTAACCGCCTTTTTCAAGTGCATCAATCGTCAGATTTAGTTCTTGAATAAATGGTACTTCCTTTTTATTTTCGTGTATCGTTTTTATTTCAAAATTGCCGTCGCGGTGCAAGGTAACCATAGTACCGTCGTTGAGATAAACGACGTTTTTAGTATGCTCAACAATTGGCGTAGCATCGGAAGCTAAAATAAATTCATTTTTGCCGATACCGACTACCAACGGACTTTGCTTGCGGGCGGCGACAATTGTGTTCGGGTCTTCTCTGTCCATCACAACAATCGCATATGCACCTACAACTCGAGTCAAAGCCAAACGCACAGCATCTTCTAAAGATAAATCTTCGCGGCGTTGTAATTCTTCTATCAGATGTACTAAAACTTCCGTATCTGTTTCGCTTTTAAATTCGTGTCCGAGCCGTTGTAAAGCTGTTTTTAACGGCGCATAATTTTCTATGATACCATTGTGTATGATAGATAAGCGTCCGTTGCCGGATAGATGCGGATGCGCGTTTGTATCGTCCGGTTTTCCGTGCGTTGCCCAACGTGTATGTCCCATACCAATTGTACCTTCAACGTTTTTATCACTCGAATAGGCTAATAGTTCGCTCACTTTTCCTTTTTTCTTATACAAATTCATTGAACCGTTTATGAGTGCAACGCCGGCACTGTCGTATCCGCGATATTCCAAACGCTGTAAGCCTTTAATGATAATAGGAAAGGCTTGTTTTTCACCGATATAAGCAACTATTCCGCACATAATGTTTAGATAGGGTTGGTTAGTCAGTTAGTTGGTTAGTCGGTTAGTCCAAACGTTTGGACTAACC
>JAYTIA010000208.1:0-5407 GCA_043732145.1 Saprospiraceae bacterium | reverse complement strand
AAAACTTATCGCGTATATCTGTTGGGTTTTTTACCGGGCTTCGCTTACATGGGTAGTGTTGATGAACGTATTGCAGCACCGCGATTAGCACAACCGCGCACTATTATTCCGGCAGGCAGTGTCGGCATTGCCGGCGAACAAACCGGCATTTATCCGCTTGCTTCGCCCGGCGGTTGGAATATTATCGGTCATACAGAGATAAAACTATTTGATCCTGAAAAAGAGAATCCGATTTTATTGAAAGTGGGCGACACCGTGAAGTTTACGCCTCTTTTCAGAAGGTAAAAGTAAAGTTCAAATTTTTATTTTAAGTAGGGACATGTCGAGACCTGTCCCTACTTAAAATAAAAAAATCGCGTCGCTCCATAAAAAACTTCCTTCAGCACGCCTTTTGGCAAAGCAAAAACAGTGAGTGAAAAGTATAAGCTAAGAATCAAGCCTATTCATTCTAATTTTCAACAGTTACTTTTACCACACATTTCTCCGAATGAGTTTCCGCATTTTCATGTGCGCGTTTGTAAACTAATTCAACTGTTTCGATACCGGATTCTATGGCTGTCATTTCCAATATTTGCAATTTCTTTTTTCCCGGTGCAGGTTTTTCTCTGTCGTTGTTTACCGCTCCATCGATTTCTTCATAATGAAATTCATCCGTTTTTTTCATTATCAAAAGTTTTGGTGTCGTTGAAAACATCCAAACATAGCCGGTACCGGAAGTTGCCGGCAATTTGATTTGAAAACTTTCGCCTTTCTTTACCCGTATCTCACTAGGACAATTTGTAAAAATGGAAAGAGGTTTTTTTGAAATATTTCCTGCATCGGACGGAATTTTTTCTTCCGGTTTATTTTTTGAAATATTTTGAGAAGCGTCTTGCACCGGATTTTGTGTTTGGCAAGTGAAAAAACTATAAACCATTAGAAATCCAAAAATATAAACTTGCGCTGTATTTTTCATGTTTAATAAAAGATTATGAAGAAATAATTATTAATGGATAATGGTTAGTTGTTAATGATTAATGGACAATTTTTTAATTAACCATTAATCATTAACAACTAACCATTAATTAATGATTTCCTTCCGTTAATAAAGGCATTTGTATTTCCGCGCCACCTATAGGTGATTTTGTCAAAGTCATAGCAGCATGAGGTTCAGCCGAAATACGGTAGCCTGTATTATAAGGATATACAAACCAATTCCATTTACCGATATTACAAGCATCGTATCTCACATAAGCATATCCACCATAACCCCAACCGGTTCCCCAAGAATTTTTAATTATCCATGACTGATAAGGTTCGTACCATCCGACAATCGTAACGGCGTGATCAATATCATTACCATTCGCAGGTTTGTAAGTGATAATACCACTGTGATAAGCATAAAACTGATCTTCTCCGGCTTTGAGATAAGTGGCGATAGAACCGTAAGCAGAAATATAGGCTTTCATGGTTTCAACGTTGCTTGAAACGCCACCCCAAGTATATGCCCAAAGCGAGCGATAAGGATTAGAACATGCTTTGTCGTTGGCAGTGTAAACATCATTACTTTCCGGAGAGCAACCCGTTTTGCGCATAAACTCCAACGCACCCGGCGTTTGTCCGCCGCCGCATGAGCCGGCACCCGAACAGTTCAAGATACATTGTTCGGCAACATCAATCGCACGACCCGTTCCATAAAATTTCTTAAAGGAATGTTCAAAGGCTCCCGCTGCCGCAAATGCCCAGCAACTGCCGCAACCACCTTGATCTTTTACGGGTGTATAAATTGCCGGATTCCAATACATCGGTGCAGAACCAACATTACCTACAACAGGCGCATTGCCACCATTCGCTTTTAATTCGGCATTCGCTTTAGCAATAATCGGTTTATTAATTTCCGCTTGTTTGCTCATCGCTTGTGCAGAAGGTAAACTGCCTGGATTTTTTACACCCAAAAGTTCTTCGGGTTTGCGTTCGAGTGCCGTTGTGTAACCTAATACGATGTTCGTATTACCGGCTGCTTTTGCCGCAGCTTGTGCTTTGGTAATACGTGTTTTCAGAACAGTTGACAAATTTGCGGGAACAGATACTCTGATTTTCGCATCGGGATGTTTACCGAGTGGATCATTTTGTGCCGTGATAAGTGATACATTACACCAGAGAAGTACGATAGTTGCTGCCATCGTTTTTTGGAGACTTGATTTCAAAAATCTAAACAAAGTTTTCATTTGTAAAAAAATTATTAATAAATGCCTACTCTAATCGCTTTTCGGCTTCCGCGCCCTTAGTTTTTAATTGAGTGTTTAGGGTGTTACTCGTTTTTTAAATACTGAATGTGCATGTGGTTTTTTGGTTTTAATTATCGTTTGTTGTTTTATTGATACAAAAGTAGGTGTGCCGATTTTAGCGCATATCACCAATATCTTTACCGAATTTTTATTTTTTTATTGGTTTTATCGGTTCAATTCATTGCTTCGTAACTATTTTTAGTGAGCATAAACCGGCACATTGGATATTTAAAACAAAATCTCCCTAAAAACTTTATACAGTTTTTAGGGAGAAGAAAAATGAAGGCGCATAAAAAAAATTTTTATGAAATTTTTTTTTGAAAAGTTTTTTGAAAAATAAAATAAGCGCATCGAAGTTGTAACTTCGATACGCTTATTTTATTTTTTTATACTCAACTTTCGAATCATTTAATAATTCCCTCTCGCAAAAGTTTGGCGATAATTCCCGGCATCGTTTCCAATTCAATTTTAAGTTTAATATTTTTTACGTGGCTGTAAACCGTTTGTATATCTATATTGAGTGACTCGATAATTTTATCCGCTCTGGCATCGTTGGCGTACGCTTCACAAATTTCGAGTTCACGGTGCGTTAGTTTATAAACGTTGCGTACTTTTTTTATAGCGTCGCCCGGAATCGGTGCGATGACCATACGTTTTCCATCTTTCACGACATCAATAATATATTCAAAAAGTACTTTCGGATTGGTGATAGAAGGATCTTTCGTCAAATAACCGATAGCACCGGCATCAACGGCTTGTTTGATGAGTTTTAAATCATCAAGCCCCGTCAGCATCACTATTTTCTGATTGGGAAAATGTTTGCGAATTTCGGCGACTAATTCAATGCCTTTGGTGCCTTTATCACCGTCGTATAAACCAATATCCATCAACACGATGTCGGGTTGTCGGTTTTCTATTCTGCTTTTTATATTTATATCAAAATCGCCACTAAACTCTCCGACCAATTTAATCTCCGTGTTTCTGACACCTTTAAATGCTTCAAAAATATGTTGAATCGAAGTGATGTAGTGTTTATTATTTTCAAAAATTACAGCATTGATAATGTCCATGATAGGATAATTAATGGTTAGTTGTTAATGGTTAATGGTTAATGATTAGTTTAATTTTTTTTAATTAACCATTAACCATTAACCATTAAAACTAACCGACTAAAATTTCACGCCAAAGGCGACGCAATAAGATTAAAGTTTTTTTAAAAACAAATTTAAAATTCAAAGATGCGGGACTTGAGTGCAAAATACTATCCCTATTTTTAGGGATTTTTATGCTAATTTCTGTGCCTTGTCCAATAGTTGTGTTCAATTCGAAATCGGCACCCATTTCTAAACAACTGTTTTTTATATTCTGTATGCCATGCAGTTCAACTTGTTGCGGGTCGAAACCTTTTCCATCGTCTTTGATATTAATAATAAGATGCTTGGCTTGTGTTTTAAAATTGACAAATAATTTTGTACCTTTCGAATGATTGATAGCATCTTGAACAGCTTCTTTTATGACGAGATAGCAATGATATTTTAAAGTGGCATCTAAATAGACATTAACGCTTTCATCAAACGAAAAAAATAATTCCATACGCGGCTTACTGCTGTCTGCCAAAATTTTTGATTCCTCGTGTATCTCGGCAAACAATCGGTTGAATCCGATATTTCTGCCGATAATTTTTTCGAGACTGCCGGTGCGTGTAAAAGTGCGTTTTGCAATTGTATTGAGTTGATTGAGTATATTTTCTGTATTAGCAGGATTGATAAGTGCGACAGAAGACAAATTTGCAATGGCTGCCAAAGACGCTTTTAAATCATCGTGTAAATGCCGCGCAATTGCGTCGCGTTCGTGCAATAAAGCTAATCGGTTTTTAACGATAACTTTTGATTTATAGGTTAAGGCATAGTTGAAACACAAAACCTCAAGTAGAATACCTATCTGAAAAGGTAAAGTGATGTGATGTAAAAAATCGGGTAAATGATCTTTCATCACATACAAAACGAGACTGAATACTGATCCTGTGGCAATACATACTATGCCGATAAAAATTGCACGAGATAAATTGTCACTTCGATTGGCAACAATTGAAATTAAAAGATAAGAACCCATTAAAACAAATACCAAATGAAAAATTACGTACAAAAAAAATAAAAATTTTTCATCGCAATTGCCCCATGTCAAAATTGTATTTACGACGATATAAACGAACATGATAAACTCCACAATGCGGATGAGTTTTATGTTTTTTGGCGGTTTAAGATCAAAATCTAAGATATTTCTGACAAAACGAAAATAAAAAATAGTCGGCAGCGCGAGAATACTTTTACAATAATAATGCGTATAAGAGGCTTCAAAATTGAAACCCCAACCTAAGTGATACTCTTCCGTTAATTGCCGGTAAGCGCAAAATACAATGCAACTCAAATAAGCAGCATAATATGGATACTCTCTGCGCCGCGAAAAACTCCATTGCAAGAGGATAGAAAGTATTTGAAACAAGAGTACAAATACGAAACCCATCTGAAAAAGAAACCAACCAATATTATCTTCTGCGTAGCCGTCAAAAAAATTTTCTTCAATCTTATCTTTATCATCAACGACAATTTGAAGGGACTTTAAATTATATATACGATTGTGACAAATTAAATTAAAGATTTTTTTTTCGCCGGCGTCAAAATTTATCTTTAAAAACATACCTTCTTTTCCTTTAGCGATATACCCGCCTTTGATATGCAGCGTGTCTTTTTTTGCATTGACGATAAACCAGTCGGCATTTTCGATGTTGCCGATATAAATGCAAGCCTCTTTTTTGCCGGTACTTTTTAATTCAAAGGAGTAGCATCGGATTTTATTAGAGTCAATATTGTTAATGCCTAATGATTTGATTTGCGTTTTTTGCGTGAATGGATTTAAAATTTTAAGTGGAGAAAGTTCATGAAAAGTAGCGTCAACTACGGTTAGTGTATCACCGAATGTGTTTTGTCCTTTTATTTTTTCACAAATTAAAAAGAGTGCAAGAAATACGGCTGCAATTAATCGGTGTGTTTTTGCCGCTGACATGATGTGTTTGTTTATGATTTGGGCAAAAATACAAAATTACATTTAGAATTTATTTTCCAATTACTTCCGACTTCAAC
>JAYTIA010000207.1:0-5410 GCA_043732145.1 Saprospiraceae bacterium | reverse complement strand
CGTGTTGAATAATCGGAAATTTGTACAAGTGGATTGTGTGCGGTTTAATCGGCATTTGCGTCAAATTCGGAACGCCGTCATATTTATTAGGTAACATCAAACCGTGCCAATGCAGTGTCGTTTCTTCATTGAGTTCGTTGTGTACATAAATTTCTGCGGTATCACCTTCCGTAAAAGTTAAAGTGGGCATCGGAATTTGTCCGTTCACAGCTATCGCTCTTTTTGTTTTTCCGGTAAAATTGACGAGCGTATCTTTTATATACAAATGATAAACTACCGATTTACCTTGATACTTTGATGCAATTGGTGTTGCAGCTATGACGCTTGTACGCAACGGCGGCGGCATTAAATGTTGTGCCGAAAGAATACGGGCAGCTATAAAAAAACTGAGGATTAAAGATATCTTTTTCATTTTTGAATTTTTATTTTGAATTTTTATTTTGAAAGATCATCTTTTGTGGCGTTTGCCCAATTAATGATTAAATCTTTATCCGCCTTTGAAAGTACTGCGTTTTTATGAAGCATCGTATAAGACGGTAAAGGCATGACTTCATTTTTTATTTGGCTCGCAATTGATTTAAGTTTACTCTCTTGCCTTCGTTTTGTCAGAGCACCAAACTCACTAAAATTAAGTTGTTTTTTTCCGGCTTGAATATGACTGTTTAACAACCAGCCAATCGGTTGTATATAGGCATAAAACGGATAGTTTGTGTTATTACTGTGGCAATCGTAACACGCATTTTTTAAAATTGCTTGCGCGGTGTCGGGTACAGACACAACCTTAGTAATATCTGTTGCCAATACCTGCCCGTTTGTATTCCGGGCAGGCTGAACAAACTGAATGGCAATAAATATGAAAGCTACTGCCATTATTATTATTTTTAAATAGCTCATACGCTTTATTTTAGTTCTTCTTTCATGCTACCGCAAGTGGACATTTTTTTACCGAAATAAGGATTATTAATGTCTTTGGTTTCGCTTAACCAAGTTGCTCCTTTTGAATCATTATACATCGGGCAGAAATCTTGATATAAAGTTTGACCTGCACCAAATACTTTGACCAAAGAGTAGATATCCTTGCTCAATGTATCAAAATGTTCGCGCTGATGTTCGATATTACCACCATTTGAACCAATATGTTCAGCGTGTTCTCGGGCATCGTCTTCTACGTCGGCAAATACCTTTTTTTGTGCATCTGTCAAAGCCGTTTTGTTAAAACTTTTAATAGTAGCCTCTAATGCTTTTCCGGCTGCTGCTGCCTCATTTGTTTTATCGGCAGTCAAAGCGTTTTTCAGAGCTAAATAATATTTTACTATTTCGCTGATTGACGCGGTTGATGTTTGTACCGGTACATTAACAGCTTTGATAACCGTTTTTGGTTTGTCGGTCTCAACTGCTTTTGTGTTACCACCATTATTACAAGCAGTTAATGATAGCATCGTTAAAATGCTGAAGTTGAATATTACAATTACTTTTTTCATTGTTAAGATTTATTAAATTTATTGAAAATTGTTGAAAACTGCACGAATAGCAACGAAATATATCGTTGCTGTCGAAAGCGATATAGCGACAAATGTTATCTTTCGGATAAACTCTGCACTATTGATTAAAGAAAAAAATTGTGACAAATGTGTTCGATTTGTACGAAACCACAAGATAGGCTTATGGCTAACAGTTGGAAATGACAATTATTGGCGGTTGCCAAATGTCTTGAATGGTGGATGTTTGGAAAGCTTGTTCGTAAAAGAAAATACTTTTTACGAAAAGTGGTAGGCGTAAACGGACTTTATTAATTGTTATTGGTTTCGGCAAATCTGCCATAACAATAATTTGAACTGAGCAAGAGCAACCGTCGCCGCAGCAGTTCTTTTTTTTGTTTTTAGAATGAGAACATGAGTTTGTACAGCAATTTTTTGGGCATTTGGTTTTACTATATTGCGCTTCCGGTTTATGATTATTTTTTCCACATGCCCACGCTGTATTCGTTGCTACTGTCGTAAAAACAAACAATAAAATTAAATTGAGCGATATGGAAATAATAAATTTCATAAGTCTAATTATACAAACAACGCAAATTTAAGTATTTTGTTGAAAAATTTTACTCATTTTTTTACAGATAGCATGCTCGCATTTATCGCCACTATTACTGTACTCAATGTCATTAATACCGCACCGGCAGCCGGACTTAATAAAACGCCTTGTTTATACAAAACACCTGCCGCTAAAGGCATTGCAATAACATTATAACCCGTTGCCCAAATCAAATTCTGAATCATTTTGCGATAAGTGGCTTTACCGAATAAAACCAGATTTACAATATCTTTCGGATTACTGTTGACCAAAACAATACCTGCTGTTTCTGCTGCAATATCACTGCCACTACCCACTGCAATACCCACATCAGCAATGGCGAGAGCGGGCGCATCATTTACGCCGTCACCTGTCATGGCAACAAATTCACCTTGAGCTTGCAACTCTTTTATTTTTTCTAATTTTTGATGCGGTAGTACTTCAGCTATAAAACTATCCATACCCAATGTATCGCTCACGCTTTTTGCTACTTTGCTGTTATCGCCGGTAAGCAAAATGGATTTGATATTATTTTCCTTTAAAACAGTAATAGCTTCTTTAGATTCCGGACGAATTTCATCTGAAAGTGCAATATAACCGACTAATTTATTTTCGCTCAAAACAAATACAACTGTTTCTGTATCGTTCGTTGTTGAACCTTCAGGTATCGGGATATTGTTTTCTTTTAAATAACCGGGACTGACAACCAAAATTTTCTTTCCTTCAATTGTTGCTTCAACGCCTTTACCTGTAATGGCATTAAAGTTTTCGGTGGCGGGAATAATAATTTTTAAATCTTTTGCTTTTTGTAAAATACCGGTAGCAATCGGATGTTCCGATTTTTGTTCTAACGCAGCCGCCAAACGAATTATTTCGTTTTCAGGCATTTGTTTTTCAAACGAAATAATTTTTGAAACCTCGAATTTTCCCACTGTCAATGTGCCGGTTTTATCGAAAACAATCGTAGTTATTTTTCTGGAATTTTCAAAAGCTGTTCTATTTTTTATTAATAAACCGCTTTGTGCTGCCAAAGCAGTTGATTTCGCAACCACCAACGGCACTGCTAAACCCAATGCGTGCGGACAACAAATTACAATGACTGTCACCATGCGTTCCATTGCAAATGATAAAGATTGTCCGGTTAAATACCAATATAAAAACGTTGAGATACCTGCAAAAATGGCGATGAAAGTTAACCATTTCGCGGCGCGATCGGCTAAAAGTTGTGTGTTCGATTTTGAGTTTTGTGCATCTTGTACCAATTTAATTACTTGCGATAAATAAGAATCTTTTGCGCCGTGCGTCACTTTAACTTTTATAGAACCGTTACCGTTAATAGAACCCGCGATAACTTTATCATTTACTTTTTTTTGAACCGGCGTTGATTCACCCGTAAGCATACTTTCGTTCAAATAACTTTCACCTTCCGATATAATACCGTCAGCCGCAATTTTTTCTCCGGGTTTTATTAAAATCAAATCTCCTTCTTTCAATGTATCTGTTCTTACATCATGTACCATATTCGGCATAATCATGTGGGCTTCTGAAGGCATTAGTTGAACTAACAATTCCAACTCTCTGGATGCACCGGCAACGGATTTCATTTCTATCCAATGCCCCAGAAGCATAATTAGAATTAAAGTGGCGAGTTCCCAAAAAAAATCCATGCCTTGCAAACCAAAAACAATTGCTACACTATAAATATAAGCAACGGTGATGGCAAAACCAATCAAAAACATCATACCAATGTTTTTAGCTCTCACTTCATCTACCAGTCCTTTTAAAAAAGGCATACCCCCGTAAAAAAAAACGATGCTCGATAAAGCAAAAACGATGTATTGAGATGCCGGAAACTGCCAATTAACGCCCATAAACTGTTGTATCATCGGTGAGAGCAACATAATCGGAACGGTCAAAGCCAGCACCACATAAAAGCGTTTTTGGAAATCGGCAATCATGCCCGTGTGATTATGTTTGCCGTGCGCCTTATCGTCGGCAGAAACAATAGGTTCTAAAGTCATTCCGCATAACGGACACTTACCCGGTGCATCTCGAATGATGTGCGGGTGCATCGGACAAGTATATTTTTGAATAGAATCTTGTGCTTGAACAGAATCTTTTTTTTGAACAGAATCTTGTTCTTGAAGAGTATCTTTTTCTTGAACAGAATGTTGGTGTTCCATTTTCTTTAAATTTGCGGATATTTAAGATTAAGTGATTCAAGGTGCGCCGTTAAAACTTTAGCCACAGCATAATTTCTATACCACCGTTCATCTGAAGGTATGATATGCCATGTATGTTTACTGCAATTATTAATAATCATCTGATAGGCTTCTTGGTAATCTTTCCATTGATTTAATGCTATATCATCTTCCTTTGCATATTTCCATCGCTTGTGCGGCAGCGTCAAACGTTCTTGAATCCTTTGCACTTGTGTTTCTTTTGACAGATGCAAAAAAAATTTTAGCACATGAATATTACTCAATTTAAGATGCTCTTCCAGACAATTAATGAGTTCGCATCTATGGTCAATAATTTTTTTTGAAAGCGTATTGTTTATCAGCGGTACAAGAATATCTTCATAATAAGAGCGATTGAAAACTTCTATCATGCCTTTAGCAGGAAAATGCGGATATACACGCCACAGAAAATCATGATTCAGTTCTTCTTCAGTCGGTTTCTTAAAAGATTTTACTTGTACCCCCATCGGGTTCATACTTGTCATGACATGGCGAATAGTGCTGTCTTTCCCCGATGTATCAACACCTTGAAATATAATGAGCAATGCAAAACGATTATCGGCATAAAAAACATTTTGAAGTTCAAAAAGCTTTTTATGAAAAACGGTAAGTTCTTTTTTGCATTTCTCTTTTGAAAATGCTTCCGGTGGCATTGTTGAAAAATGATTTAGTTTAGCCATAAATAATTTATTTAGCTGCTAATCGGATGCTTTATTCTTTTTTCAACACCATCTGTATTTATGTCTGCCCTTTTCGCAATTTCTTTTGAGTTCGGTTGGCTTACAATTTTTATTATGTCTGCCTTTTTCATAATTTTTTTTATGGATTTATGAATAGCATTTTCCGTTTTATTTTTCAATTCAACTTTGCTTGACACTAATACTTTTTCAATGGCGACATAAAGTATTTGCTCAAGTTTTTTGCGCGCCTCTTTTTTCATGATTTTTAAATTTTTATGATTTATGATTTATTTTTCTGCTCACTACTTCAACAAAGTTTTAGTAATTTTAGGATAAGTTTTTAATATAAATTTTACCTACAAAAAATACTTTGTGCCTTTGTGGTTAAATTATTTTTTGATTTTTTTTACCTCAAACACA
>JAYTIA010000206.1:0-13879 GCA_043732145.1 Saprospiraceae bacterium | reverse complement strand
ATTCCATCATGTTCGTGTATTCTTGGATAAATACGGCGGCATCAAAAAAACCGAAGAAATTATTATTAATATTGATGCCGTGCTTCACACCGAGTTCTGCTGTCCATCCGGTTTCGGAAGTTAAAAATGGATTCGGTATGGCATTAAACGCACCGCCGGAAGTATTGATATACAATTCAGCAATCGTCGGAAAACGATAACCTTGTCCGAATGAAGTGCGCAAAAAAGTTTTTATGCCAACTTGATAATTCAAACCCACACGAAAAACCGGTTTCGATTCGCTAAGACTACCGCCGTTGGGTGTTACTTCGGCTAAATCTTTTGTGTAATGCACAATTTTAGGACCGATTATGTTATTATTTTCATAACGCACACCCAACGAAGCGTTCAATTTTCCCCATTTTTTATCTGCTTGCGCATAAACTGCGTAATTTTGAGAGGTATAAGAAGTATCGCCGTACAATTGAGCTTGAATACTTGAACGCACACCAACAAGACCGGCAGTGAAAATCAAATCATTTTTAAAACTACGTTGAAATTGATATTCTCCGTATAATAAGTTAGAAAAATTACTTTGCTCATTCGACAGATTATTGCTGATATTATAGATGCGCGTTAAAATTTTATGCCGATTGCCGTCTTTATCCGTATAATTTAGATAAGGGTCAATTGTATAACGCAAACGATCGGAAGTATTATAAGTACTCGCTGTACCAACGTAAGCATTTTTGCCGCCGTCCTGCCAATATAAAAAATAAGATCCTGTACCTCTGTTGAAATTCACATTCGCGCCTACGCTCAATCTGTCCGTGATGTGATAACGCGCATTGAGCGTAAATCTTCCGTATTTTTCTGTCCAGTCTTTATTGTAAATATCTTGATTGGTATAAAAAAGTGAACCTGCAATATCTAATTTGCCGAATTTCTGTTTGTGAAGTAAACTCGTTGTAAATTCGTAAGGTTGTTTAGTCCACCATTTTTTTGCCGGATCAGACGGATCTAAATAACCGACAAAACTCGTGGCTAACTTTGTTTCCGGTTCCGATTTTGCAAAACCCGTACGCACATTTATAATCCCATTCATCGCCGAAGAACCATATAAAGCAGATGATGCACCTTTCACGACTTCAATTTGTTCAATATTTTCTATGCCGATGTCTTTCCAATTCGGTGAACCGGCATCAGCTTGAAGCGCAGGTAAATCATCAATGAGCAATAAAACGCGACTGCCGGCACCATAACTCCAACCGGAACCGCCGCGAATGTTTGCCTGTCCGTCAATAATATTAACACCGGGAATTTTTTGCAACACATCATCCAACCTGCGCGTATTGGTCGCGTCAATCAAACTCGGTTTTAAAACGTCAATCGAAACGGTAACTTCACCGATCGGTTTATCAAATTTTCCGGTGGTGACGGTGGTTGTTTGAAGCAAAATATTATTTTCTTCAAGTTCAAAATCAAAAACGTTTTCGCCTGGTTTTATTTCTATTTGTTTCGTGAGGGTAGCATATCCAACACTTGAAACAAAAATTTTTAAATTTTTTGTTGTGTTAACATTAAGGCTGTATTTTCCATCAACGTCTGTAATTATACCTACATCTGAAGCACCTGAAAATTGTACAGATGCACCAACTAAAACTTCTTTAGTTTTCGCATCCCTAACAGTTCCTGAAATTTTTTGTGCGAAAGAAAAAATCGGCAAAAGAAAAAATAAAATGAAATAGAAAAATATTTTTTGAATTTTTTGAAAAATATTTTCAGAATTTTTTTTTAAATTTTTAGTTTCGTAGAATAGTTCGAGCATTAATTTTTTTGTTTTATAAATCGGAAAGGTGTTTTATTTCAAACAAAGATGAAAAGAAAAATTGATTTAATTTTTTTTTGAATAAAATTTTCAAAAAAATTTGTTTTTAAATTTTTTTTGAGAATATCTTTGCATATTAATTCTATAAATTTTATCGAAATGATTTTTTATTTTAAAAAAACTTTTTCAAATTAATTTATAGCTTGATTTTTGATTTTAATTTTTCCGAATAATTTTATTGCAATGGAACAACTGACGGCAAGCGATTTAGATATACGTACTAAAAAAATTATAGAAGCGCTGAAACAATTTTCGGAAAAATATCCTAATAAAGTTTCTTTTTCAACGAGTTTCGGTATCGAAGATCAAGTTATAACGCATCTCATAGTTTCAAATAATTTACCGATTCGCATTTTTACTTTGGATACCGGTAGAAATTTTCAAGAAACTTATTCGACTTGGAATAAAACATTGGAACGCTATGAAAATAAAATCGAAGTTTATTTTCCGAAGCCGGAAACTGTTCAAAAATTAATGACTGAAAAAGGTCCGAATAGTTTTTACGACTCTGTTGAGAACAGAAAAGAATGTTGTTTCATCCGGAAAGTAGAACCTTTAAAACGCGCATTAGAAAATCAAAAAATTTGGATAACCGGTATTCGCGCCGAACAATCTGCGAACCGGCAAAATATGAGTGATATGGAATGGGATGAAGCACATCAGCTTACAAAATTTCATCCACTTTTCGATTGGTCTTTTGAAGAAGTAAAGTCGTTTGTGCAGAAAAACAATATACCCTACAATACGTTACACGATAAAGGTTTTGTTTCTATCGGTTGTTCACCTTGTACGCGCGCCATAAAACAAGGCGAGGATTTTCGCGCTGGTCGTTGGTGGTGGGAAGATACAAGCAAAAAAGAATGCGGACTTCACTAATGATTTTGGATTTTGGATTTTAGATTGCCGATTGAAAACGGGGTCGCGAAATCCTAAAGTCTAAAACTTTGAAAATAAAATCCAAAATCTAAAATCAACAAAATGAATTATTTAGATCAACTCGAATCGGAAGCTATATATATATTGCGTGAAGTTGCCGGACAATTTGAACGCCCTGCTTTGCTTTTTTCCGGCGGCAAAGATTCGATTGTATTAGTGCATTTAGCACTCAAAGCATTTAGACCAGGAAAATTTCCTTTTCCGTTGGTGCATATTGATACCGGACATAATTTTGAAGAAGTTTTGCAGTTCCGAGATAATTTAGTGGATGAATTGGGCGAAAAACTCGTCGTGCGTAAAGTAGTGGACAGCATTAAAAAACATCATCTCGAAGATGCCGTCGGAAAATTTCCAAGCAGAAACGCGCTTCAAACTTATGCACTGCTTGATGTGATTGAAGAATTTGAGTTTGATGCCTGTATCGGCGGTGCGCGGCGCGATGAAGAAAAAGCACGTGCAAAAGAGCGTATTTTCAGTGTGCGCGATGCTTTCGGACAATGGAACCCGAAATTACAACGTCCGGAATTGTGGTCAATACTTAACGGAAAAATCAGAAAAGGCGAAAACGTACGTGCTTTTCCGATTTCAAATTGGACGGAATTGGATATTTGGAATTATATCAAACGCGAAAACATTTCTTTGCCTTCTATTTATTTTGCACATGAACGCACTTGCGTACGTCTTGAAGACGATAGATTATTAGCAGTAACGGAACACATTCACCTCGAACCGAATGATGATATTGTCGTGCGTCAAGTGCGTTACAGAACTGTCGGCGATGCCACATGCACGGCTGCTGTTGAAAGTGATGCAACAACACTCGACGCTGTGATTGAAGAAGTTATTGGCGCAAAAATTTCCGAGCGCGGTGCAACACGCTTAGACGATCGCATTTCCGAAGCAGGAATGGAAGACCGGAAAAAGAACGGATACTTTTAGATTTTGGATTGCCGATTTTTAAATCCCAATCTAAAATCCAAAATCTAAAAAACGCTTTAAGTTCTGCTCAAAATCCAAAATCTAAATTATAAAATATAGAATCAAACAAAACGCTTTTAAGTTCTGTTTGAAATCCAAAATCCGAAATCTAAAATCCAAAATCTAAAAATGGATATTCTAAAATTTATAACGTGCGGCAGTGTGGATGACGGAAAAAGTACGCTAATCGGTCGTTTATTGTACGATTCAAAAGCAGTATCGCTCGATATTCTCAATGCGATTGAAGCACAAACAAAAAATAAAGATAACGGTGATATTGATCTCGCTTTACTCACCGATGGTTTACGCGCCGAACGTGAACAAGGCATTACCATTGATGTGGCGTATAAATACTTTACAACGCCGACGCGCAAATTTATTGTCGCCGATGCGCCCGGTCACGTTCAATATACGCGCAATATGGTAACAGGTGCTTCAACAGTTGATGCGGCTATTGTTTTGATTGATGCACGTCTCGGTGTGATTGAGCAAACACGCCGACATTCTTTGATTACTTCGTTGCTCGGCATTCCGCACATCATCGTAGCAATTAATAAAATGGATTTAGCGAATTACGATGTTGAAGTTTATGAAGCAATTGTCGCAGATTATAAAAAAATTGCGGCGCAACTCAATATGAATGATATAAGTTTTGTGCCAATTTCCGCATTGAAAGGTGATAATATCGTGAATAAATCCGAACACACGCCTTGGTATGAAGGAAAAACTTTGATTGAATTATTAGAGGGTATAGAAATCAATAAAGATAAAAATTTAACCGATGCACGGTTTCAAGTACAATACGTCATTCGTCCGCAAACGGAAGAGTTGCATGACTATCGAGGTTATGCCGGACGGATTCAAAGTGGCATTTATACAAAAGGCGAGAAAGTAATTGTGCAACCTGCCGGCATTGAAACGACACTCACAAAAATAGAAGTGAATAGGGTAGAAGTGGAAACGGCTTCCGCCGGACAATCCGTTATTCTGCATCTTGCGAATAATATTGATATTTCACGCGGCGATAGTATTTTAGTTCAAAATGCACTTAGCGATATAAAAGTAGAAAATGAATTTTCGGCTATGATATGTTGGTTCGACGATAAAAGAAGCTTGACAACCGGTACGAAACTTTTGCTGCAACATAATTCGGCGACATCAAAAGTCATCGTTAGTGAGATTGAATATAAATTAGAACCTTCGACACTCGAAAAAACGGATGCACCTGAAAATATATCACTCAATGATATTGTGCGCGTAAATTTGCGCACCGCTCAACCGATTGTTTTCGATAATTACAAAAAAAATAGACAAACCGGTGCTTTTATTCTTATCAATGAAAATACTTTGAATACTGTTGCTGCGGGGATGATAGAACAATAATTGTCTGAATCAGAATTTTCAAAATCCAAATATTCTTAAATTTTGCTAATTCTGAAAATTCTGATTCAGACAAATGTATAATCACAACAAATGAAAAAATTATCCGTCGTTGGTGCCGGTATCGGCGATCCGGATTTATTAACCATAAAAGGTAAAAAAATATTGGAGTCTGCCGATGTGGTTTTATATGATGCGCTTGCGAATGAAATTTTATTGGATTACGCACCTGCAACAGCTTTGAAAATTTTTGTCGGGAAAAGACGTGGTTATAAATCGTTTGAGCAGGAAGAAATCAACAACATGATTCTCAAATACGCCAATGAAAAAGGTCATGTGGTGAGATTAAAAGGAGGAGATCCATTTGTTTTCGGTCGCGGAAGAGAAGAAATGTTATTTGCAGAGCAGCACGGCATTGAAACAGAATATATTCCCGGTATTTCAAGTGCGATTGCCGGTGCCGGTGTTTTCAATATTCCGGTAACTTTTCGCAATATCGCCAGAAGTTTTTGGGTAATTACGGCGACCACCGAAACCGGAGAAATTTCTGAAGATATTTCAGTAGCTGCAAAATCATCTGCAACAATTGTTATTTTGATGGGTTTAAATAAATTAGAAAGTATCGTAGAAATTTTCAAAGCAGAAAATAAATCGGCACTGCCTATTGCTGTCATTCATAACGCTTCAATGCCTTCTCAAAAAATTGTTATCGGAGAAATCGAAAATATAGTTGAGAAAGTAAGAATAAATAAATTAAAACCACCAACGGTCATAATTATTGGTGAGGTGGTAAAACTTAAATAATTACAAATTACGAATTACGAGATGAATTTTATCTCTTTCGCAATTCGTAATTCGTAATTTGTAATTCGTAATTTAAAATGATGGAATTACCAATTGGGTTAGATTCAAAAACGCTGAACGATTTATTTGTGAAATACGACGACCGTCAACTGTTGTGGTTGAGCGGTTATTTGTATGGTTTGTCGGTTGGAAAAAATGCACCGAATAATTTACTCGATTTACAAAATTTAAATAATTCCGGAAATTCCTTAAATTCCGAAAATTCCGGTCAGAAATTACCACCCGTTACGATTCTCTACGGTTCTCAAACCGGCAACGCAAAAAAAGCGGCGCAAAAGACCGCCGAGCAAATAAAAACAAAAGGATTTGAGGTAAATGTAGTGGATATGGCAGAGTATCCGACAAAAAAATTAAAGGACGAAAAACTGCTTTTCGTAGTTGTGAGTACTTACGGCGAAGGTGAACCGCCGGCTGCTGCCGAAGATTTGCATAAATTTATTTTCAGTAGTCGCGCACCAAAATTACCGGATTTGAAATTTGCAGTTCTTGCTCTAGGCGATTCAAGTTATGTAGAATTCTGTAAAACAGGTTTAGATTTCGATACAAAACTTGAAGCACTCGGTGCAAAACGTTTGACAACGCGCATAGATTGCGATGTGGATTGGCATGAGTTAGCCGATACTTGGATTGAAACAGTCGTACAAAATTTACCGCAACCAAAATCTTTGAGTTACTCGGGCATTTATGCCGGAGAAAATGGTCATGCGACAAGTTTTATGACGAACGGAGCCATTAAAGCTGCTGAACAAGTTTTAAAATATGATAGAAAAAATCCGTTTGCTGCCGAAATTTTAGAAAAGATTCAACTTAACGGACGCGGTTCGGCGAAAGAAACTTGGCATTTGGAATTTTCTCTCGCAGATTCCGGTTTAATTTATGCACCGGGCGACGCATTGCACATCATTCCAAAAAATTCTGAACGTTTAGTGTCGGAAGTCCTAAAAGCATCTAAACTTGATCCGACAATGGCAGTAGATTGGGAAAACGCCCCATCAACTTTAGGTGAAATTCTTTTAAATAAAATAGAATTATCGGTGGTGACACGCGATGTTTTGCAAAAATATAATGCTATTGCTAAAAACGAAAATCTAACAGCAATCCTCGCCGATACAAAAAAACTGCACGCATATGTTTATGGCAGAGATGTCGTAGATATTTTAAATGAATTTCCGGCGGAACTTTCCGGTCAATCTTTGTTGTCCGGTCTGAAAAAATTGCCGTCACGTGCGTATTCAATTGCCTCAAGTTTGACTGCGCATCCGGACGAAGTACACTTAACGGTTGGTGCGGTGCGTTACGAAAAATACGGCAGAAAAAAACAAGGTGTAGCTTCTTCTTTTTTATCGGACAGAGTTAATATCGGTGATAGTGTCAATGTTTTTTTAGAAAGCAATGAATTTTTTAAATTGCCGAAAAATAATAACGCCGATATTTTAATGGTCGGACCCGGAACAGGTATCGCACCTTTCCGCGCTTTTGTTGAAGAGCGTGCGGAAATCGGTGGGGAAGGGAAAAATTGGTTAGTATTCGGCAATCCAAATTTTACGACAGATTTCTTATACCAAACAGAATGGCAACAGTATTTGAAAAAAGGCGTGCTTACGCGCTTAGATTTAGCTTTTTCACGCGACCAAGCCGAAAAAATTTATGTACAACACCGCCTGCTTCAAAAATCCAAACAAGTTTGGGAATGGATCAATAACGGCACGACGCTTTACGTATGCGGTGATAAAAATAAAATGGCGATTGATGTTGAACGCGCTTTCGTTCAAATTGCACAAAAAGAAGGTGGTTTGACGGAAGAAAAAGCGACAGCGTTTATAAAAAATTTGAAAAAAACGAGAAAATATCTCGAAGACGTTTATTAAATGATTTTGGATTTTGGATTTAAAACTTTCAAATCGGAAATCCAAAATCCAAAATCCAAAATCCAAAATCGAATGGCGGTTTCCGAAGTAGAAATAGCGAAAGATAAAAGCAATTACTTGCGCGGTACGATTCGCGAAAGTTTAAGTAACGATATTACCGGTGCGTTGTATCATGACGATACGCAACTCATAAAATTTCACGGCTCTTATCAACAAACCGACCGCGATTTAGACAGTGAGCGCAAAGCACAAAAATTAGAACCGCTTTACTCGTTTATGATTCGTGTGCGTGTGCCGGGCGGTGTTGCTACGCCGAAACAATGGTTGCGGATGAATGAATTGTCGAATGAATTTGGTAATGAAACGATGAAACTCACGACACGACAAGCGTTTCAGTTGCATGGTATCTATAAAAAAAGTTTAAAACCTGCCATTGAAGGTTTTAATCAAGTTTTATTGGACAGCATTGCCGGCTGCGGCGACGTGAATAGAAATGTGATGTGCAATCCGAATCCGTATTTATCGGAAGTGCATGATGAAGTTTATAAAGATTCAGTGCGTATTTCGGCACACTTTACACCAAAAACCTCTGCTTACTACGAACTTTGGTTGAATGGCGAAAAATCCGAAAACGTTTCACCGGTTATTACCCACGAAATTAAAGCAGATGACGAACCAATTTACGGTAAACTTTATCTGCCGCGTAAATTTAAAATTGCCATTGCAACACCGCCTTATAATGATGTAGATATTTTTTCTAATGATGTCGGACTCATCGCGATTGAAAAAGACGGCAAACTTTTAGGTTACAATGTTGCAATCGGTGGTGGATTCGGGATGACTTTCGGTATGCTTGATACTTTTCCGCGCCTCGCCGATGTGATAGGTTTTATAGAAAAAGAAAAAGTGATTGATGTTTGCGAAAAAATAGTTACCATTCAACGCAATTGGGGTAATCGTGAAAATAGAAAATTTTCACGACTTAAATACACAATAGAAAAATTCGGGTTAGATGTTTTCGTAAATGAAATGCACAATCGTCTTGGTTACAAATTAGAAACTGCAAAACGCTTTAAATTTGAAAGTAATGGTGATCATTTCGGTTGGTCGAAAAACACAAACGGTAATTACAATTTGACTTTGTTTATTGAAGGTGGTCGTGTGATGGATACTGAAAATTATAAACTTAAAACAGCATTAAAAAAAGTAGCCGAACTCAACGAAGGCGATTTCCGTTTAACCGGCAATCAAAATTTAATGATTTGTAATTTATCCGAGAATGCAAAAAAACATACTGAAAAAATTCTTGAACAACATGGCGTGTTGCAAGAAACTTTCAAACAAACGGGTTTACGACTAAATTCTATTGCTTGCGTTGCTTTAAATACTTGTACACTCGCATTTGCTGAAGCTGAAAGATATTTGCCTTCATTGATTGATAAAATTGATGTTATCATCCGCGAACTCAATTTAGAAAAAGAAAATATCGTCATCCGTATGACAGGTTGCCCAAATGGTTGTGCGCGTCCTTATCTCGGCGAAATTGCGTTTATCGGTCGTGCAATTGGCAAATACAATATGTATCTCGGTGCAGCGCACAGTGGAGAGCGTTTGAATAAATTGTATAAAGAAATGTTGGATGAAGCCGGAATTTTATCCGCATTGCGTCCGATACTCACCGACTTTGCGCAAAATAAATCGGTAGGTGAACGTTTCGGTGATTTTACCATTCGTAAAGGTTATGTAAATGCAACAGACAATGGCAGAGATTTCAATAAATAGCCGTCAGCCGTCAGCCGTCAGCCTTGACGAAACAAATGTAAGTGGTGAAAATAATTTGGATTTTACCAAAATAAGTATTCCACTCGGAGCAAATCCGCCGAGAGAAGGTAATAATCTTTTTCCGATTTTTTTGAAATTGGAAAAATTTCGTTTGTTAATTGTCGGCGGTGGTTTTGTCGGTCTCGAAAAGCTTTCAACTGTTTTAGCAAATAGTCCGAATACTTGTATCACGCTTGTCGGTCGTGAAATATCAAATGATATTCGTGAGTTGGCTGCCGCATATAAAAAAGTTACGCTACATGAAAAAGTATTTGAACCAACGGATATAGTCGGTCACGATTTTATAATCGCAGCAACTGACGATAAAAAAGTAAACACGCAAATAAAACGCCTTGCTGAAGAACAACGTATTTTGTGCAATGTTGCAGATACACCGCACGAATGTGATTTCTATTTATCGAGTATAGTGCAAAAAGGGCAATTGAAAATTGCGATTTCTACCAACGGAAAATCGCCCACCGTTGCGAAACGTTTGCGCGAAATGCTTACCGAAACTTTGCCGGACAAAGAATTGAATGAAATTTTGACCAATATGGGCATCATTCGACAAAAAATTGGTGGTGATTTTGCGAATAAAGTTGTTGAATTGAATAAACTGACAAATGTATTAGTTGAAGATAAATTAGAAGAAGAAGTTGAAATTACAAAGCCGAGAATTTCTAAATGGAAATTCCTCGCTATTATTTCGCTCATCGCATTTTGTATTTTGTTGATTGTCAATTTTGTAGCATTGTACTCTTATCAAAAAGGTGTGCATGAATTTGTTAATTCTTTAGATAAAAATTTTCGTTGGTATATTCTCACGGGTTTTATCGCCGAATTTGTTGCGGGTTTGCTTGGACTTGGGTACGGCGTTACAACTTCAATTGCGTTGATGACGATGAATATTCCGCCGGTTGTCATGGGTTCTTCAATTCATACAGCCGAATTATTTTCGATGGCGGCTTCGGGTTATTCGCATTATAAATTTGGTAACATCAACAAAAAACTTTTACGCGCATTAATTCTTCCCGGTATTATAGGAGCCATTTTCGGCGCAATGGCTTTGGTATATTTTGGCGAACATTACGGTGCATGGATAAAACCTTTGCTCGCCATTTATGCAGCCGTACTTGGCATTAATATTTTGAGCAAAGTTTTTAAGAAAAAGGTGATGCGTCAAAAAGTAAAAAATATCGGTTATTTAGCAACTGCCGGCGGATTTATAGATTCGTTTGGCGGTGGCGGTTGGGGACCGCTTATTACTTCAACTTTAGTTTCAAAAGGCAGAACACCGCGTTATGTGGTCGGAACAGTAAATGCTTCTAAATTTTTTGTCGCGTTTGCAAGTGCTTTAACTTTTTTCTTTATGGTCGGTATCGGTCATTGGCAAATCATTATCGGTATTATGATGGGTGGATTTGTTGCCGCACCGGTTTCCGCACGTCTTGCAGGACTTTTACCGACGCGCACTATGTATATAGCTGTCGGTGTGATGATAATTATTTGGAGTGTTTATATTTTGCAAAAATTAATTTTTTGAAATTTTTTAGATTTCAACAGCTTTCAAAAAATCCCGCACTCCAAAAGTTTTGACGTGCGAGAGAATTATAAAACAATCTAAATTTTTTTTGGCAAACGTCTTTTTGCTTTGTTGTCTTTTTTTCTGAGATGATTTTTGAAAATATATTTTCAGACGTTTTGCCCTAATTCTTCTCCTTTATCTACGGTGTATCTTAAGATAATAGTCGGATAAATTTGATACAATGCATTTTCTCTCAACGTCAGTGAAAGGTGACTTTTTATTTATACCAGCCTTTTTGAGATTTTTAAAATCAGAATAAGTTTTCAAAAATTCCTGCGCGCCAAAAATTTGGCGCAGGAAAAATCTATCTATCAATCAAATTTTCGAATTCACTTAGTTGCAAGGCGTTGTTTTATCAACTATACCGCCGTTTATTGTATCGCCAATACCACAGTCTTTTACTTTTTGTGTAGATGATGCATTTACGGTATTATTCGAGACCGGTTGTGCCAAAAAGCCGGCTCGACTTGTTAAACCCGTTAATTCAATATCATAATCAGGATTGCCGGTAGTCGTATTATTTTCTATTGTATTTCCCTTTGATGCATCAGTGACAACAAAACCTTCAGAAAAATTATTACTCGAAGTGTTTGCGTTGACTTTCCAATTAATTGCAGAATTTAAGCCTCCTGTAGCTTGTCCACTCGGCAATTTAAAAGTATTGTCTTGAATTCTGCAAAGAATAAGGCCGATAGCATTACCATGTAGATTGTTTTGCGTTGCCGTACCATACTTGTCGCATAAAAATAATCCTGCAATATTGCCCACTACATCATTTTGGGCTACCCAAGCCTTTTGCCATTCACGGCTAAAATACCAAATTCTAAAGGAATACCGCCTCTCGTAAACAATGTCGAGCCGACAATTTTATTGCCCATCACAACAGGGTTATCTGATTTTTCGACAACAATCGAAAACTGAAAACCTGTAAAGGTGTTGTACATGGAAGCGCTCATAGGAGAATTTTCAAATAAAATTCCGGTGCTGCCGTCGCCGTCAATCGGTACCATCGAAACTTTTAAAACGGCGGAATTCGGCGCATTTAAAATATGTATCGCCGGATTGTGCGGAATTAAACCGTCGCTGCCGGGAATACTCGGTGCAGATTTAATTTTCAAAACAGCACCCGTTTCGCCGACAATAATTGCCTGCGACGTGATGACTAAATTTGAATTTTCAGTGTGCATACCGGCGCGTAAATAAACAACACCACCCACACCGGCATCAGACAACGCTTGTTTCATGGCATCTATTGAACTGGAAGGTACGACAATGAACGCACCGGCAACGCGCGTTTGCACATTGGTACTCACGCCTTGATGCGATTGAATTTCCTGTAAAGTCTTTTGAATGTCTTGTTTGACTTTTAATTGATCAACAGGTGCGAGTGTGTTTACATTAACTTGGTTTTGTTCTTTCGAGCAACCGAAAAAAATAATCAGTGCAGAAACCATGAGTGCGGAAAAAGAAATGCTTGTTCTCATCGAATAAGAATTATTTGGTTTAAAAAATAGAGTTAAAATGTGAAGCGATTATGAGTTCAAACACAAAGTTAGAAAGTAGTTTTGAGGTTAACTATTACCATGAGTGTAAGAAAATATTACCATGTCGAGTGCGTAGCAAAATAACCATCGGAAAAAAACTGTACGGATTTCAGAAAACTGACAACTTCACGAACATTTTCAAATTTTTCGTTTTTAAAAGATTCTCTGGCACGATCTAAAATTTGTTTGTTTTGTATATCAATAGTATTTTTTTTCTTATTAAGTTTTTCTGCAATTTCTGTGTTACTTAAATCTGAATTTTGAGTCAATATTTCAATTATTTTATCTTGTTCCGGTGTTAGAACAAATGGCTTATGTAAAAAAAACATTTTCCAAAAAGCTTGATTCCATTCTATTTGGTCAAAATTTTCGTCGTATAAAGTACCCATCAAAGGTATTTTTTCACCGGTGATAAAAGGACGCACCATTGTAAAAGTATTCATAACAGTGACGACATTGTTGTTTTTGTCAAATTGCAAGGGAGATGTGTCTTGTAACATCCAATGATATTTACCGTCTTTCATTTTTATCGGTATTGTCACTCTGTAATGTTGCTCCATTGGTTTAAAATTTTGGCTCAACTTTAACTCGGTAGTCACATATCGAAAAGTTGTTTCTGCCCACATTAAAACTTCTAAGAGGTAATCCGGATGTGTAGCTTTAAAAGAGTCATCTACCGTATATTTTTTTTTGTATGGAAGAAATTTTTCCATATTGTACTCGAACTTAATTTTAGAGGTGCGTATGTCCATTACAAAAAAATACCTGTTTTTTGTATATTTATCAGCTTTTATGTTTTCGTAAATTTTTTGACATTCTTCTTCGCTTAGATAAATGGGATCTCCATAATTTGCAGTGTGCCGTTTCATAAAAAAATAAAAGCCGATGACAGCTTTTGCGAGGTGCAAGTAGTTCATTTTGGTTTGAATTTAGATTGTTTACTAATTTTGTTATGTTTGTATCCAAAGGGGTAACGTAGTCGGCTTATAGCCGAGAGATACATTTTAATTCAATACTGATAATTTTAATCGTAATG
>JAYTIA010000205.1:0-5427 GCA_043732145.1 Saprospiraceae bacterium | reverse complement strand
CCATTGAAGGTTTATCTGGCGATACAAATCATGTTGTACAATTGGCTTGGATTGCCGAACAAGCACCGCAATGCGGTTACTGTCAAAGTGGACAAATTATGTCGGCGGCGGCACTGTTAGAAAAAAATCCGAATCCGACCGATGCTGATATTGATTCGGCGATGTCGGGTAATCTTTGTCGTTGCGGTACGTATCCGCGTATTCGCAAAGCCATACATCGCGCATCTGATATGTTGAAAGAAAATAATGGTAAGTCTGAGATTATTAAAAAACCGGGAGCCGGTATCGGCAGTTCTTCGATGGAGAAGAGATAATTTTTTTTGATGAGAGATAATAGATGAGAGATTTCATAAAAATAAAAAACGCGCAAAGATTTTTTTCTTTACGCGTTTTTTTTTAGATTTTCAAAAAAGATTTTCAAAAAAAATTAGTTGTTTGGTAATTCTAATGAAACGTTGACTTCGGAGAAGTCACACATTTGTAGAATTTAAAAAAAAAGATTTCAAAAATCAAAAAAATTTTTTCAAAACGCTACGGTGCCGGATTCGGAATTAAGTTATGAATGGCATCAATCTCTTTCAAAATTTCTTCCGATAAAATTATTTCGGCACTTTCAATATTTTCTTTTAATTGTGCCATCGAAGTTGCACCAATAATAGTTGAAGTTGTAAACGGCTGCCGGTTAACAAATGCCAGTGCCATTTGCGCGAGACTCAAATTATGTTTCCGTGCAAGTTTTAAATACTTGTCCGTTGCTTCCCATGATTGCTGACTGTTATAACGCGCCAGATTTTTGAACTGATTGATACGATCATCAGGCGTATCCGTTTTTTCGTGATACTTTCCCGACAGCAAACCGAATCCGAGTGGAGAATAAGCCAGCAATCCACATTTTTCACGTATTGCACACTCAGCTAAACCAATTTCAAAGCTTCTGTTCAGCAAATTATACGGATTTTGAATACTGACCGGAATCGGTAAATTATTTTTTTCCGCCAAATTAATAAAGTGCATCAAACCCCAAGCCGTTTCGTTTGAGACGGCGAAATGACGAATTTTACCTTGTTTTACAAATCCGTCCATCGTTTCTAAAATATTAAAAAAATCATCTTTCCACTCGTCGGCAGGGTCATGCACGTAACCTAATTTACCGAAATAATTTGCGTTGCGTTGGGGCCAGTGCGGTTGATATATATCAACATAATCCGTTTTTAAACGTTTTAAACTGCCATCCAATGCCGCGTTCAATTGTTTTGGAGAATAATCTAATTGTCCTTCTCTTATAAAATCGATATCCGGTCTGAAACCGGAAATTTTGGTTGCTAAGATTATGTCGTGGCGTTTTTTTGATTTTTCGAACCACGTACCCATATATTTTTCAGTCAAACCGTTATTTGCTTTACGCGCAGGTACAGCGTATAATTCAGCCGTATCCATAAAATTTATCCCTTGCTCAAACGCATAATTCATTTGTTCATGTGCGTCTGACTCGGAGTTTTGCTGTCCGAAAGTCATTGTACCCAAACATATTTTGCTTACTTGCAGGTTTGTTCTCCCTAATTGTCTGTATTGCATATTGTTTTTTAAAAGCATGTCGTCATCGAAGACTCTTGAAATATTAAAATATAAATAAAATTTTTTGAATTGTCCGTTGTCAGTAAATCATTCATCTATTGTCTGATTAAAAACTCCGCACACCTTTCTCCAATCATAATACAAGCTGCGTTGGTATTGCCTGAAACAATTTGCGGCATCACGGAAGCATCTGCCACGCGCAAATTTTCAATGCCCTGCACACGCAGTTGCGAATCCACTACTGCCAGTTCATCTATACCCATTTTACAAGTACCTACCGGATGATAAATACATTCCAGCGTTTTGCGGATGTGCGCCATGATGTCGTCATCACTCACATATTTAGTCGGATAGTTAATGCCTTTTGTAAACGGACTGAACGCATTTGATTCAATCACCGCTTTTGCTTTATGAAATCCTTTCAGTAATAAATCGCGGTCGGCTCCGTGTTCCAAATAATTGGGTTGAATAATCGGCGCGTCGGAAGGATTATTGGACCGCAACGCTACATAACCTCTGCTTTTCGGTTGAATGAGGCTCGGCAAAATTGTGAAGCCGTCTGTCTTCGGATAAGTATCGGTGTTGTAAATATCTGCACCGTCTGCCAATTCTTTTTCTGTACCGAGATGCGCGGGTGCAAAATGAAATTGAATATCGGGTTGCGTTTGCGTCTCGTCCGATTTTAAAAAAGCGTAGGCTTCTAAAGGACTAATTGTTAAGGGACCTTTTTTGTTGATGAAAAAATTGATGAGATGTTTTACTTGATTCATTGGTTTCAAAACATCGTTTAAAGTTCCTTTCCAACTCGACAATGATGACACACCGTAAAAAATATGATCGTGCAAATTGTTACCGACACCTTCCAATTCTTTTTTTATTTCGATACCGTGTTGTTTTAAATCGTGTTTTGATCCGATACCGGACAGCATCAAAATTTGCGGCGAACCGAAAGCACCGGCAGATAAAATTATTTCTTTATCGGCTTTAATTATTTCTGTGCCTGTTTTTGTATTTATTTCTACACCAACAGCTTTATCTTTTTCGATAATGATGCGCGACACTAAAGTATTTGTCATTACCGTCAAATTTTTTCTTTGCAGTGCCGGCACTAAAAATGCTTGAGCAGTGCTGTGTCGCTTACCGTCTTTTATCGTGAACTGAAAATAACCGGCACCGAATTGTTCTACACCATTGCAATCTTGATTTTCGGCAATATTTTTTTCTACGCAACCTTTTACAAATGCTTGAGCTAAAGGTGTGCGAAAATGTTTGGCGTAAGTGACATTTAATAAACCGTTCTCACCATGAAAGGCATTGTGAATTTGTTCGTTGTGTTCCGATTTTTTAAAAAACGGCAGCACATCGGCATAACTCCAACCTTTTGCGCCGAGTGTTTCCCAACGGTCGTAATCGTCGCGATGTCCGCGTATATATGCCATTGCATTCGTTGAACTCGAACCACCTAAAGTTTTTCCACGCGGTTGATACATTTTTCTATTGTCTACGAAAGTTTGCGGTTCGGTATAGTATCCCCAATCTACTTTACTGTAATTAAGTTTGCCATAAGCAGCAGGAATATGAATTTCCAATTTTTTATCTTTACCGCCCGCTTCAATAAGCAATACGCTGTTCGCCGGATTCTCGGATAAACGATGCGCCAAAACACAACCGGCAGAGCCGGCACCGATAATGATGAAGTTAAACACAATTTTAGATTTTGGATTTTGGATTTTAGATTTCTTTACTTATTCAGTAAAGAAACACATTTATTACGCTATATTTCAGTGCTGTACTTAAACTTCGGATTTACGAATCATATCAATCTAAAATCCAAAATCCAATTTAATGTACCACTTTCAAACCTTTACTCGCTGTATTTTCTAAATGTGCATTTTTTACTCGCTCAACGAGTGCTTCTCGGTGTACCGGAATTGCACCTTTCAAAAATTGTTCAATCATTAATCCGGTGATAGGTGCTGCAAATTCATTTCCCCAACCGCCATTTTCTACATAAACCGCAACAGCTATTTTCGGGTCGTCTTCGGGCGCGAAACCAATAAACACAGACGAGTCTTCACCGTGCGGATTCTGAACAGTTCCGGTTTTACCGCAAACGCGCAAGCCTTCAACATTAGCATTGCTGCCTGTACCTGATTCAATGACTCGACGCATACCCCGCACGACCGGTTCAAAATAATTCGGGTCAATCGCGGTCGAATGTTTGACAGAGAAACGTCCGTAGAGTTGTTTAAGAGGTGAAGCAGAATCAGTTGTTTCCTTCGCCCCGCGAATAAGATGCGGTGTCATGAACCAACCGCGATTAGCAAAAATGGCTGATAAATTTGCCATTTGCATTGTCGTCAATTGATTTTCGCCTTGTCCGATACCGTTTGAAACAATGGCAGTAGAATACCAAAATTTATCTTTTTTATAAACCTTGTCATAATGTTTTGATGTCGGAATGTTACCGTCTTTTTCAGCCGGAAAATCAATCCCCAACGGATTACCCATGCCAAAACGATAAATAAAATCATTCAAAGAATCCAAACCTTCGCGGGCTGAACGCACACCGAAACGATCAATCATAGCACGATAAAGCGTACAGAAATAGGCATTACAAGAATGTTCAACACCCGATTCTAAATTGTAAGCGTAAGTGTGTGCGTGACATTTAGTCAAGCGTCTGCCGTTATAATAATAACCTTGATTACATTCTACACCTCTATCTTTATCCCAAACACCCATGTTCAAAGCAATCACCGCCATCATTGCTTTAAAAGTAGACCCCGGCGCGTATTCTGCCGTCACCGATCGGTCGAACATCGGTTTGAGTGTATCTTTGAGCATCTTTGCGATAAAATTACTGCGATCTTTTGAAGCCACCATTTGATTCGGATCGAAAGTTGGTGATGTTACCATCGCAAGAATTTCTCCCGTTTTTGGTTCAATAGCCACGATAGCACCAATTTTATTAGACATCAATTTTTCACCTAAAGCCTGAAGTTTTAAATCTATAGTTGATATTAAATCTTTTCCTTCTACAGCCGCAGTATCTAATTTGCTGTCTTTCCAAGGTCCGACAAAACGTCCGACATTATCTTTGAGGATAAAATGTACCCCTTTTTTTCCGCGCAGATATGCTTCGTAATATTTTTCCAAACCGGTAGTACCTATATAATCACCGGATTCATATACTCCTGCCGAATCGCGCAACATTTTTTCGCCTACTTCTCCCAGATACCCCAATACGTGACCGGCATTATGTTGAGGATAGCCGCGCACATGGCGCAACTGTGCAAAGAAACCCGGAAATTCATACAACGATTCTTGAAAACGCGTGAAAGTACGCGGCGTTACGAGTGTCAGGAAAGGGAAAGGTAAACTTTTATTGAAAAAACCTTTTTTCCAGTCTTTATTCAAATTAGCACGAAAAACAGTGGTATCAATGCTCAATAAGCGACAAAATCTTTGAACTTTTGCCGTATCGTTCAAAAAATCTATCTGTTTGTACGTCGCCATAATATCGTAAGTCGGATTATTGTAAACGAGTAGCGTATTATTTCTGTCATAAATAACGCCGCGTGCCGGATATTGAATACTCCGCTCTATAGTCATGGCAGTTGCCTTGTTGCCTAAACTCGGATCAAATAATTGCAGTTGTGCAGCACGTCCTATTAGTAGTAAGGCGGCGGCGATAAACACACCCATAATTATATATTGCCTGTCTTGATTATTTTCTCGTAATGACATTGAATTGATGAATTATAATTACTTAGCTTATACTTTTCACTTACTGTCTTCGCTGCGCGAAAAGGCGTGCTGCCGGAAGTTTTTTATGGAGCGACGCAAATT
>JAYTIA010000204.1:0-2000 GCA_043732145.1 Saprospiraceae bacterium | reverse complement strand
TAAAATTCGCCAAGTTTGTAAAATTTCCCGCATTAATTAACGAACTGCCGCCCGCATTCGTATAACTGCCGCCAAAATCAACCGTCCAATTAGCACCGGCAGAAATGTTTACAACCGCATTATTCGTAAATAATTGCGGTGAAGTAAACAAACCGGCTATATCATTTATCGTACCGTTGTTCGTCAGTGGAGCCAATTGTTGCCAAGTACCTTGATTATTCACCACAGCACCGATATTGTTTATAAAAGCTACCGTATTAATATTGACATTGCCTTTATTTGTGATGCTGCCGGCATTAGAAAACCCACCGGAAGCGATGAGTTGAATGTTGGCATCAACAGTAATTGTGCCTGTTGATGTATTATTTAAAACACCGCCACTCACCAAATTTTTTGCTATTTCGAGCGCGGCACTGTTATTTATCGTACCAAAATTTGAAATACCGAAGTTGACAATGAGCGGTTGAGAAATATTAACCGATGCGCCGCCTGAAATGTTCGCATCTTTACCGGCTGCCGGCAAACCGTTGTTCCAATTAGCCGCAGTAAACCAATCGCCGTTGGCAGGTCCGATATATTGCGTTGTTTGCGCAAATAAACTTAAAGCAGCGAAAAAAAATAGAGAAAAGAAAATAGCAAGAAGTGTACGCTTTTTTACGTAATGTGAGTTCATAGTAAGAAATTATTGAGCCTTGTTTAAAAGACCCAGATTCGTAAGTTTGAATATACTTGGGAGGAGAAAAAATTGTAAGTTTTAAATAACAACTAATAAATTAAATACAAAGTTATAGCCGGTTTTTATAAACTTATTTGCAAAACGAGGTTTTGTTTTAAAAATACAATTAAAAAGGTAATAACAAATTATGAATTATGGTGGATGTTTTTTTTAATATTTAACTAACTAAATTGATGATGAATGATAATCAAGAAATAGAAATTTTGCTCTAAAAAAATTTTTTTTGAAACACTTTAGCAGCCTTTTTGTTACTTTTGTTGATATAATAATTATTTTAAAAAAACAAATCGTTAAAAGCATGAAGTATTTGATTTTTTTGTTCGCACTGCTTATTTCAAGCGCGCAACTTACAGCACAAGAAAAGGCACCGGCAAGTCCACCGGCAAAAGCGACAGCTACTGTCGGCAAAACTACCGTTACTATTAATTACAGTGCGCCTTCAGTAAAAGGTCGTAAAATTTGGGGCGGACTCGTTCCTTACGGCGAAGTTTGGCGTGCGGGTGCGAATGAAACAACTTCTTTTGAAGTTTCATCTGACGTGACTATCAACGGCAAAGTTTTACCGAAAGGTAAATACGCTTTTTTCGTTACACCGAATGAAAAAGAATGGACAATTATTTTAAATAAAACTATTGCTTGGGGTGCTTACAGCTATAAAAAAGCAGATGACGTCATGAGTTTTTCTGTTCCTGTAAAAAAAGCAAAAGTCCTGACGGAAAAATTAACTTACGAAGTATCCGACAAAGGCGAAGTTTGTTTGAGTTGGGCGAACGAAATGATATGTTTTAATGTGAAGTGATTACTAATATTTAGTAAGCGGTCATAATTCATTTAGTTTAGTATTATTACCCGCGTCGAGGTTTCAAATGCTTGAGGCTTTGACGCGGGTAGTAAAACTAACTTATTTGACAGCTTCATTGCATTAACGAATAGCGAATAATGGTTAACGAGTTAACAATTAACGACACTAAAACTTCATCCAATCAAAATGCCCTGTTTTAAGTACAGTAAAAAATGCACCGATAATTAGCGGTACAGCAAATGAAGCGATCATAAAATAATAATACCAAGCCGATACTTTCGATTTATCCAACCATTCTGCAATCAACGATACCATTAAAACAAAAAATGCAATGCCGGCGAATGACAAACTGAGAATTGTCGCCGTTAAATCATTCCAAAGCCACAACAAAATGTAAATGATAGCTTCTATAAAACAGACTTCTATTATTCTCGGTTTTTTTAACATGAACCAAAGATAAAT
>JAYTIA010000203.1:0-2004 GCA_043732145.1 Saprospiraceae bacterium | reverse complement strand
GGTTTAGCCTATTGAAACGTTACACAATTATGGAAAAGAATTGCACTATTCACACTCCTCAGTATTTTGGCTCTTTTTTAACGCCAAAACGCTTGACTATCGGTTTAATAATCAAGCGTTTGGGCTTTTTAGGGACCCCCTCAGTATTTTGGACTTTTTATTTTTTATAAAAATTTCTAACAGACGGTAACAACGCAACAAAAATTATACAAATTGCCAAAAACATATAAAACGTATGTAACCAACTGACGGCATTTAAAAACACCATTTCAAGTTGTATCCAAATGATAAGCACGAAAGCAATATAAATACTGAAAGACCACGACCTGTACATGTCATTGAAGAAATTAAATTGTTCGGCGAACATATTTTCACGATTTTTGATCAATGCCAATACTAATAAACAAGGAATGAGCCCTAAAACGCTGAATAAAATAATTCCGGGTATTAAAAAATCTTTAAAAGGAGAGTTGGCTAACATTGAAAGCGGCATACCCATCAGTTTACCGCTCGGGGAAATTATTAAAACACCGCCGCCAAATAATGCGCCGATGCCAAGAAAAGCCAATAAAAACTGAAGAATATTACGCGATGTTTTGGTTTTCATAAATTATTTGTCCGGACATAATTTTATTTTATTATCACTGATAAATTGCTCAAAAGTTATAGGTTGCTCGCCGATTAATTCTTTGATGGATGGAGTAATCGCAGGTTCTTTTTGAAAACGCGGTAAGTAATGCAACATTATCATCACGAATATCAACATCGCAGGCATTTTTTCTTTTCTTTTTACCAAGTAAAATTTCAAAAGATTGGGCGATTCATACTTGATTTCTTCGCCCAAACCTTCGCTTAACTTAATAGCCATTTCTTTAAAAGTAAGTTTTTCATTACTCGTCAATTCATAGGCAGAATTTACGTGCCTTTCCGGATTTGTAAGTATCACGGCTGCGACCGCACCAATATCTCGCACATCAACAAGCGTAAATTTAGAATTGCCGGCAGGAAGAAATATTTTTTTCTTTTTTACTAAATCATCGTTTAATGAAGTCGTAAAATTTTGCATGAAATAAGCAGGGCGTAAAAAAGTATAAGCAATTTTACTTTCCACAATCAGTTTTTCAATTTTATAGTGCGGAATTATTTTACTTCTTTCAACGCCCTGTACCGACAAGAATACAATGTGTTTGATTCCTGCTTCACTTGCTTTTTTTATGAGTGGTTTAAAGTATTTTTCCACTTCACTGATATTTGGAGGGCGCAATAAAAACAGTATGTCGCACCCTTTTAATGCCGATTGAAAGGAAGAAGTATCTGTAAAGTCGAATTTTACTATATCAATTTTATAGCTGCCTAATTTTTCTTTGTCGGTTTTCAAATCTCTTACACCGGCAATAATATTTGAATGAAGTTTTAATTTGATCAATGAATCAATTACTTCTATACCAATATTACCTGTTGCTCCGGTGATGAGGATTTTTTTTATTGTCGTTTCGTTTAATTGCATTGGCTTGAATTGTTTTTTCAGAAATCCTTTATGTGGGCACAAACTTATCAATCGGCCGCCTCAACGAAACAGGTGCGGGATATTTTTTTATATAACCGGTGCGTAAAATAAATTGAACACAATCGCTGATGCCAAGTGCAGCATTGAATGTTTGTTCTATAACAAACTTGCGACTACTAAAGACTTTCGGCAACCGATATTAACAATTCACGCTCAGTTTAATCGTTTTTGAAATATTTCCAAGTAAAAATGAGTGGCAAAGCTTTTTGCAGAAATGAGAAAGCATTAATTAAATATATTTGAAAATAAACGCCAAAATATAAGCACGCTGCCGAGTCTAAAACAATCCAAGTACCGAAAGCCACCAAAATGGCGTTACGCGCCCATTTTTCTTTTCTTTTAAATGGGTACTTCGCAATGAACGCAAGTAGAATATAACAACAGGCAATCGTTCCTCCTAATGGTGCATATATAAATGCTCGAAAAGTTTCTACTTG